>NZ_BMPE01000007.1 GCF_014647435.1 Deinococcus radiotolerans
CTCCAGTGTGCTCGTCCCTCTCTTCGAAAGGGTCAGATTCTGGAAGTCATCTCTGGAGCACTACCTCAAACGGCGTGACCTATCATCCTCATGCCAATGGCTGGGCCGTCAGCAGGGAAGTGATGGAACGCTATGACCGCGATGGTCTCCTGTACTTCCCCAACGACCCAGGCGGCCGCCTTCGGCTGAAACGATATCTGGATGAATCACTAGGCGAGAAGATTCAATCGTTATGGGATGACATTCCGCCACTCAGTGCCCATGCCTTGGAACGGTTGGGATACCCAACGCAGAAGCCAGTTTCTTTACTCGAGCGTATTTTGTCCGCCAGTAGCAATCCGGGCGACGTCGTCTTGGATCCCTTCTGCGGCTGTGGCACAACGATCAGCGCTGCTGAAAAACTCGGACGTCAGTGGATCGGTATCGACAGCACACACTTGAGCGTCGGCCTGATCAAGGCGAGATTGAAACGCGACTTTGATCTGCTGCCCAAGCAGGATTACCAGGAGCACGGCACGCCGAGTGATCTGGCGGCCGCACAGTACTTCGCGGAGCAGGATCCATTCCAGTTCCAGTTCTGGATCGTGGGTGAGATCGGTGCGCAGGCCTTTGGCGGGATGGGTGACAGCCGGAAGGGCAAGAAAGGGGGCGATACAGGGATCGACGGTCAGCTCTTCTTCCGGACACCAGACGGCGTCAAGATTGAACGGGCCATCGTGAGCGTGAAGGCTGGGCGCAATCTGAATCCTGCAATGGTGCGCGATCTGCGAGGCACAGTGGAGCGGGAGAAGGCGGCAATCGGCGTGCTGCTGCTGGCGCATGAACCGACACGTGGCATGCTGCAGGAGGCGGCAAGTGCAGGCGTGTACTCGTGGGGCGGTCGGGTTTACCCGAAGCTTCAGCTTCTGACGGTAGCGCAGCTGCTCGCTGGTCAGCAGCCGGATTTACCGCGGGGCGTGGTGAACGTGAGCCTCGAACAAAAGCCCGCGAAGGCTTTGACGGGCAAGCGGGCCAAAGACAAGGGGGCCTCCCCGCTGTTTGCTCCGTAGCTAACGCCAATCAGAACCTACCTGACCCAAGAGCAACGATGCTCTCAAACCGCCCCCACCCTGGCCTGCGCTGGGATGGGGGCATTTTTCAGTTGGCGTGGATGATGCCAGATACCGGCAGTTCCCAGCCATTCAGAACCTTGGCAATCAGCAGAGGCGGACGCCCTTCCGGGTCACAGGGCCAGCCCTGACCCATCTCCATTCGGCCGCACAGGTCGTCCAGCAGGACGCGCGCATCGTCATCACCGTTCACCTCAATGGCTTCGCGGGTAACCGTGGCCGCCCCACCACGGTGAGGGTGCTCGGTGCGTGCGACGAACACGAGCCGGTCGGGCCAGCCGGGTACGGTGCGCACCACGGCGGTCAACTTGATCTCGCTGGGCGCGCGCTCAGCAATGAGGCGATCACCGAGGGCCTGCAATTCATCCAGGATCATGCGGCAGATTATCCCGCAGGCATTCTGCAATCAACAGAACAAAGGTGGAACGGGTTTTTGTGATTCATGTGATGCTAGATCAAACACGTGAAACCACATGAGATGCCAGTTCCTCATGTCTCCCCAGAAGGGCAGTGGCTCATCCGGCCACGCGTCGTCCCGCGCGGCCAGAAGTTCCAGCGTTCCGGTCCGCACCCGATTCAGCTCCTCCAGGTCATGCCGTAGGGGCCGCCCGCGCAGCTTCGCGTGGCCCTGTTCACCCAGATTCAGGCCGGGCCAGTGATGCGCCTCCAGCGCGCTGTCCGGATCGGCGTGTCCGTCACTGATCACCTGGTAGATCCGCTCCATGGCCGCCGTGTGCGCCAGCAGCATGCCCGCACTGTTCGCGTGTCCATCCGGAATGAGGTCCAGCTCCTCCACGTTCAGACCCTGTACCGCTTGCAACGTCGTCTCTCGCTTATACGTCATCATCCCGATCAGGCGGGCCATTATGCGGGTGAAACCGGAACGCTCGGAGATCGGGAGGGACGACATGAGCGCAGGCGAAGCGGACGCGCTGTCCAACTCAGGCGGGTGTGAGCGGCTCCCGCGCCAGTCAGGCTGCTCCGGGCACTGGAAACGCGTCCCAGCTCTACCGGCGCTTACTTTAGTTCGTCAGCGAGGTTGAGCACTGCTTTTTTCAACGTGACGGCGCCGCCCCCGGCGGAGAGGACCTCGCCTGTGCTGCCGTCCACGATGCGGGCCACGGCTCGGGCGGCGCCACTGCCGTCGGGTTCCACGGTGATCTCCAGCCGCTGCCCGTGCCCGAGGCTGGTCGCGGCGGTGTTCAGGCACCAGTCGGCCCAGTTGATCTTCTCGGCCTGCGGGGCGTTCGCTTTCGCCTCCTGCTTCTCGCGGTACGCCTGGGTCTTCTGGTCTACGTGCGTGCGGATGACTTCGAAGCGTTCGGGGTTGGTCAGGGTGTCGAAGGGCACCTCGTCTCCACTGTCCGGGTGGTGGACCAGCGCGTCGGGCTGCATCTTCTTGACAACGCTGGCCATGATGCGCACCTCGGCGGCGGGCACGTCCCAGGGCACGTCGTCCTCGGTGTCGGGCTGAGGATCGGGCGCGGCGGCCTCGACCAGCCGGGCGATGACGCGCTGCTGCTCGGGTTCCAGGTCGGTGATGACCTTCGCGGCGGCGCGGTACGAGCGGGCCTGCGCCTCGTTCTTCGCCTGGATGCCCAGTGGATCGAGGACTTTCGCCACGTCGGACGCGTCGATCAGGCGGCTGGCCTGTGGGGGCGTGAAGCCCCAGCGGTCCTGGAGGTACGCTTCGAAGGACTCGTACGAGGCGCGGTAGAACTCGTTGTCGCGGATCTCGCTGAGGGCCTGTCCGGTGCGGCGGAAGTCGCGCAGGCCGTCGCGGACCGTCTGTTCCAGCGCGGAGAGGCGGGCGGACTCGTGTGGGGCGAGGGAGGCGTTGGTCACGTCCAGAGTATGCGCGAGGGCGGATGTAACTGTCCGTGGCCCCTGGAACATCCAGCTTTCTGTTGTCCCTGGCGGGGTTACGTGATCCTGTTTTCGTGACTGCTCCGGTAACGCCCGCCCACACGCTGACGACATATGATGGAAGGACCGCCCCCTGGGGGCAAGGAGGAAACCAATCATGGCGATGAACCTGTTCGGGACGCGCGACGTCCTCACCACGCAAAGCGGTCAGAAACTCTACTACTACAACCTGAACAAACTTAAGGAGCAGGGCCACGACATCAGCCGCCTGCCCGTCAGCATCAAGGTGCTGCTCGAGAGCGTCCTGCGCGAAGCGAACGACTACGACGTCCGCCGCGAGGACGTCACCACCGTCGCGGGGTGGAAACCCGTCAACGAGGAAGTCGAGATTCCCTTCAAGCCCGCCCGCGTGATCCTCCAGGACTTCACCGGCGTGCCTGCCGTCGTGGACCTCGCCGCCATGCGCAGCGCCATGGTCAAGCTCGGCGGCGACCCCAGCAAGATCAACCCGCTGATCCCCGTGGACCTCGTCATCGACCACTCCGTGCAGGTCGACGAGTTCGGCACCGACTTCGCGCTGGCCAACAACATGGCCCTCGAATTCGAACGCAACCGCGAACGCTACGAGTTCCTCCGCTGGGGCCAGCAGGCCTTCGACAACTTCGGCGTCGTGCCCCCCGCCAGCGGCATCGTGCACCAGGTCAACCTGGAGTACCTCGCCAAGGGCGTCCAGAGCCGCCCCGAAGACGACGGCGTCGTCGTGTACCCCGACAGCCTCGTCGGCACCGATTCCCACACCACCATGATCAACGGTCTGGGCATCGTCGGCTGGGGCGTCGGCGGCATCGAGGCCGAAGCCGTCATGCTCGGCCAGCCCATCTACATGCTGATGCCCGAAGTGATCGGCTTCAAGATCACCGGCGCCATGCCCGAAGGCGCCACCGCCACCGACCTCGCGCTGCGCGTCACCGAGATGCTGCGCGCCAAAGGAGTGGTGGGCAAGTTCGTCGAGTTCTACGGTGCGGGCCTGAGCAACATGACCCTCCCCGACCGCGCCACCATCGCCAACATGGCCCCCGAGTACGGCGCGACCATGGGCTTCTTCCCTGTGGACGACGAGGCGCTGCGCTACCTGCGCCGCACCGGCCGCCTGGACACCGAAGTCGAACTGGTCGAGGCGTACTACAAGGCCCAGGGCATGTACCGCACCGACGAGACCGTCGATCCCGTCTTCACCGACACCATCGAACTCGACCTCGGCACCATCGTCCCCAGCTTGGCCGGTCCCAAGCGTCCCCAGGACCGCGTGGACCTGTCCGGTATGCATACCGTCTTCAACGAGGCCCTCACCGCGCCCGTCAAGGCCCGCGGCTTCGAACTGCCCGCGGATAAGCTGGACGCGCAGGGCACCATCGGCGGCACCGACATCAAGATTGGCCACGGCGCCGTGACCCTGGCCAGCATCACCAGCTGCACGAACACCAGCAACCCCAGCGTGCTCATCGCCGCGGGCTTGGTCGCCAAGAAAGCCGTCCAGCTGGGCCTCAAGAGCAAGCCCTGGGTCAAGACCAGCCTCGCCCCCGGCAGCCGCGTTGTGACCGAGTACCTCGAAGCCGCCGGGCTCCAGAGCTACCTCGACCAGATCGGCTTCAACACCGTCGGTTACGGCTGCATGACCTGCATTGGCAACAGCGGCCCCCTTCCCGAACCCGTCGTGGAAGCCATCCAGGAAGGTGACCTCGTCGTCGCCAGCGTCCTGTCCGGCAACCGCAACTTCGAAGGCCGCGTCAACCCGCACATCAAGGCCAACTACCTCGCCAGCCCGCCCCTGGTCGTCGCGTACGCCCTGGCCGGGACGGTCGTGAACGACATCGTGAACGACCCCATCGGCACCGGCCCCGACGGTCAGAGCGTGTACCTGCGCGACGTGTGGCCCACCACCGCCGAAATCCAGCAGGTCATGGACCAGGCCATCAACGCTGAGATGTTCAAGAAGGTCTACGACGGCATTGAGAAGAGCAACCAGGACTGGAACGCCATCCCCGTCGCCGAAGGCGCGCTGTACGACTGGAAGGAAGACAGCACCTACATCCAGAACCCGCCCTTCTTCGACAACCTCGCCGGTGGCCCCAGCGACATCGTCAGCATCGAGGGCGCCCGCGCCCTGGTGAAGGTCGGCGACTCCGTCACCACCGACCACATCAGCCCCGCCGGCAGCTTCAAGGCCGACACCCCCGCCGGGAAGTTCCTCACCGAACGCGGCATCCAGCCCAAGGACTTCAACAGCTACGGCAGCCGCCGCGGCAACGACCGCATCATGACGCGCGGCACGTTTGCCAACATCCGCCTGAAGAACCAGCTCGCCCCCGGCACCGAAGGCGGCTTCACCACCGACTACACCACCGGCCAGGTCAGCAGCATCTACGACGCTTCTCAGAACTACAAGGCCAGCAACATCCCCCTGGTCATCTTCGCGGGCAAGGACTACGGCATGGGCAGCAGCCGCGACTGGGCCGCCAAGGGCACCTTCCTGCTCGGTGTGAAGGCCGTCATCGCCGAGAGCTTCGAGCGCATCCACCGCAGCAACCTCGTCGGCATGGGCGTCCTGCCCCTGCAGTACAAGAACGGTGAGACCGCCGAGAGCTTAGGCATCAACGGCGACGAGACCTTCGACGTGATCCTCCCCGGCGACCTCAAACCCCGCCAGGACGTCGACGTGAAGATCACCGCCGCCGACGGCACGAGCCGCACCATCACCGTCCAGTGCCGCATCGACACCCCCGTCGAGATCGACTACTACAAGAACGGCGGCATCCTCCAGACCGTTCTGCGCGGCATCCTCGCCAAAGGCAACGAAGTCAAGGCGTAAGGCTGACAGCCTGAACTGAAGGGCCCCCACCCGGGACACTGGGTGGGGGCCCTTCAGGTGACGGCATCTGACGGCGCTTCACCGGAATGACCTTAAAACAGATCTTCCCGGGCCGCCGCTGCATAAGAAAGGGCCTATCCAGCTGGACAGGCCCTTCAGGGTAAACGGTGCTTAGCGGCGGGCGGTGGTGCGGCTGGTGGCGGCGCTGCGGGCGCCCATCACGCTGGCCCCCAGGGTCAGGCCGGCGGCGAGCAGCCAGGCCCAGCCGGTGGTGCTGGCGGCGGTGCGGGCGGTGCGTTCGGTGGCGGCGGCGATCTGCTGGGCCTGCTTCTCGAGGCGGTCCACCTCGCCGGTCACGACCGTGCGGACTTCCTGCGCCTGCGCTTCGCTCAGGCCCTGTCGCTGCAGGCGGGTCACGAACTGCTCACCGGTCAGGGCGTTCTTGATGGCGGTCACGCGCGCCCCGGCGAAGTCGGTGATGTTGCTCAGGTCCTGCTGGCCCAGGTCGTACTGCGCGCGGCGGAAGATGCCGGTCACGACGTTGCTGGTGGCCTGCACCTGCTGCTCGTTCAGCTGGGCGTTGTTGTCGGCGATCAGGTTCACGATGTCCTGCTCGTTGATGCCGCTCACGAAGTCCTGCACGCCGCCGTTCTGGGCGGTGGCGGTCCCGGCGGCGGCCGTGGCGGTCGCGCCGGCCCCCAGGATGTTGCTGGCGGCGGTGGTGGCGCTGCCCAGCAGGCGGCTGGCGCTGTTGAAGGCGAAGACGGTGCTGAGCAGGATGATCATGCCCGCCGTGACCAGCCCGGTCAGAGTGGCGTCGTCGTGGGTCATGGCGGCGATGCCGTCGTCGTTGCGGGTGGCGGGGGCGGCGGCGCGCACGGCGGTCAGGCCTGCCACGTAGGCGCCGACCAGGGCGGCGATGCCGGACCAGATGGCCGCGGCGATGCCGACGCCGGACAGGGTCAGGCCAGTCAGGGCGGTGATCACCGTGCCAAGGGCGATCAGGGTGAAGGTAGTCACGAGGCCCATGACCATCCCGGCGAAGACACCCCTCCAGGAGAGGCGGTGGGACAGACGATCTGCGTTCAGAGTCATGCTGACGATCCTAGAAAGATCTCAGAACGGGTCGCGCTTTCCGGAAGCTTGCCCCAAAAGGCCGTGAATGGTAGGTCAAGGGTCAGGGCAGTCCCCTATACCAGCCAGGGTGGAAACCCGAGCCGCTAAAGACAGATAAGGGTTTGACAGGGTGTGCGTGGTGACTGGCGCCGCTACCGGTAGGCGATTGAACGGCCTCCAGTCATCTGCACCTCTGCTGTAACGCTGCTATGCGCCCCTCGCCGAGGGGACGAACGGTGACTCGGACTGGCCGGTCAGAGGGCGCCGCGCGCTATGGTGCCTTCATGGGCCGTAAGGAACGCGAACAGGCAAGCTGGGTTGAGGATACGCAGGTCGAGCCGCTGGACACTTGTGTCCTCTGCGGACGCGAGGGCGACATGACCGACCATCACCTCGTCCCGAAATCACAGGGTCGGCGCCAGGGTGTCCGCCTGGGCGATATTCCCACCGTGAAGATGTGTGCCGCCTGCCAGGGCTTTCTGGTCAAGACGTTTACCAACGCGCAACTGGCGAACGAACTGAATACGGTGGACACCATCCGGGAGCGGGAGGAAGTGCAGAAGTTCGTAAAGTGGGTGCAGAAACAGCCCCTGTCCCGTGGCGTGCGCGTCCACTGAACGGGCATCCTCGGCCTACGTACGGCGATCTACAGCAGCGCCCGTCAGGCATGCACCTCCAGGGCGTCGGGCTGATCGAGTGTTCACCCCGATAGCTGCCTCTCTGCCGTTCATGGATGATCACTTCAGGTACCCGTCATACTGTTCTGCGTACGCTGACGTATGCGCGTTCTCCTTCCAGTTCTGACGCTCACCTGCCTCCTGGCTGCCTGCAGCAGCGGGAACGGCACGGGCGGCGGAACGACCACCCCTCCACCCACGACCACTATCTGTACGCAGAGCGCCGCGATGGCCCCTCAGGTCGCCTCGCCGCCCACCGCCACCGTCACTTGGACGCCAGGCGAAGCGGACTGGAGCAGGCCGCACGTGCCCGGACGTGTCCTCGTGAGCAGCGTCCCTGGAGGATCGCAACTCTCCACCCTGGGTGTGCAGGCGCAGGCAGTCGCACCTGGCCTAGCCGTTGTCACAGCACCCGCCGGGCAGGAGGCTGCCCTGGCCAGTCGCCTCCACGCTCAGGGTGCTCAGGTGCAACCGGACTACCTGTATCAGTCGCTTGCCACGCCAAATGATCCGGGCGTCCCCGGGAACGTCGGCGTGCCGATCGGTGGCGCCCGATACGTCCAGACGTACCTGACGCGAGTGAAAGCCCCAGACGCGTGGGCTTTCCTCCAGAGCTGCGGGAAGCAGCCTGAGGCAGCCAGCACTGCCGTGCTCGACTCCCTCGTGAACACCTCCCATCCGGACCTTCAGAGCCGCCTCGGTACGGCCCGCTCCTACCTGAACGGCACACCGTCCGACACGAGTGGGCACGGCACAGCCACCACAGGTGAAATCGCCGCGACAACGAACAACAGCCAGGGACTGGCCGGCATGACCTGGAGCGGCGCCGTTCTCCCCATGGAAGTCATCGGGCAGACCGGGGCCTCCACGACCACCATCACGCAGGCCGTGAATGACGCAGTGAAACTGGGCGTGAAAGTCCTGAACATGAGCCTGGGCGCCGCCATCACGACCGCCAGCGACCCTGACCCGGCCCTCTCCAGCGCATTGACCACCGCTGCTAAAAGCGTGGTCATCGTGGCCGCCGCAGGCAACGAACCAGGAAAGGGCCTGTTCTACCCCGCCAGCCACCCGGACGTCATTGCCGTCGGCGCAGCCGGAGCTGACGACGCCCCCACCTGCTACAGCGCCCAGCCCAGCGCCGCACAACCTGGATCCGACACGCACTACATGCTCGCCCCAGGCGGCACGGGCGCGTGTGCCGGGGCCATGAACGCCACGCAGATGCTGCTCCTGAATCAGGCCGGTGGGTACACCCTGGAAGCCGGAACCAGCTTCGCCGCGCCGCTCGTGTCCGGCGCCGCAGCCCTCATGCGCGCCGCCAACCCCAACCTGAGTGCCGCAACGACACGTGACATCCTGCTCACCAGCGCCCGGAAGACCAATAGTGGAACTCGTTTCCTTGACGTCAACGCTGCCGTGAGGGCCGCCACCCGCTGAGACACCGCAACTGTGGTCGGCACCTGGATAAAATGACGAACCTTGTCTCTGTGTGAGCGAAAACGAGTGATCGCGCAAATATTCACATCTGACGCCCTTCCTCAAATTGTTGAAGGGCGTATATTATTCATACTTGATTAGACTCCGAAGATTAAGCTGGTTTATCAAAGGGATTTCCATTTAAAAAAGAGTTCGGAAAACGGATATGGAAAAGAGCCTCTCAGAGTGAGAGGCTTCGTGCTTGGGTTGTGTCGGAATTACTGGCTGAGCTGACCGATGATGGCGAACATGGGGAGGAACATGCCGGCGACGATCGTTCCGACGATACCGCCCAGGAAGACGATCATCAGCGGTTCGATTGCGGCGGTCATGCTGTCAACTGCTTCGTCCACTTCACGGTCGTAGAAATCGGCGACTTTGTTCAGCATGTCATCCAGCGAGCCGGTTTCTTCGCCGATGCTGATCATGCTGACCACCATGGGCGGGAAGACCTTGCTTGTGGCGAGGCTGCTGCTCATCTGCTCACCGACCATCACGACGCTCTTGGCGTTCTCGATGCTGTCCTCGACGATGGCGTTGTTCGCGGTGCCTTTCGTGATCTCGAGGCTCTCGATGATGTTCACGCCGCTGCTGATCAGCAGACCGAACGTGCGGGCGAAGGAGGAGATCGCGCTTTTCTGAATGAGGTTCCCCAAAATTGGGGTCTTCAGTTTGATGTCATCAATGACGACTCGACCCTTGGGCGTCTTATAGTACCAGCGGTACAGGAAGGTCAAGCCGACGATGATGGCGACCAGAATCAGGATCTGGTGTTGCAGGAACGAGGAGACGGCCATCAGCATCTTGGTGATGAAGGGCAGAGGCGCATTCAGCTGTGAAAGGATGTTCGCGAACTGCGGCACGATGGTCGTGAGCAGGAAATAAGTGATGAGAACCGCGAACGTAAGCACGACGGCCGGGTAGGTGAGGGCACTCTTGATCTTGCCGCGCAGCGCGAGTTCTTTTTCTTGGAAGGCAGCGACACGCTCCAGAACGGAGTCAAGGGTGCCGCTGGTTTCCCCGGCGCGGACAAGGTTCAGGTAGAGTCGGTCGAAGATCTTGGGGTGCTTGGCGATGGCGTCACTGAGGGGCGTGCCCGCCTCGATCTCGCTGCGCATCTCCTTGACGACACCCTGGAAGCCTTTGTGTTCAATCTGGCGTTGCAGGATCGCCAGGGACTGGACGAGGGGCACCCCGGCGTTGATCAGCGTGGCGAGCTGCTTGCTGAAAATGGCGACCTGCTTGAGGCCCGGGGGGCGGTTGTCGAGGAAGGGAATCTTGACGTCGGCGTTCAGGCCCGCTTTGGGCGGTTTGATCTCGACGATCATCAGGCCCTTGGAGCGCAGGGCGTCCCGGACCTGGTTGGCCGTCTCGGCTTCCATCTGGGATTTCAGCACCTTGCCGGAGCGGTCACGCACTCGGTATTCAAAGACGGGCATGGGTCTCAGTATAGACTGCGGTTCTTGCGGTGGTATTACGGGTTCGGGGGGGTGCGCTGGACTTCGGGAGCCAGGGAAGGCATGATGGACAGCTTGACGAGAAAATTGTTACAGATCGCGCCGGGGGAGCCGTGGGTGTCCTGGCTGAACCGCGCTGAAGAGGTGCTGCGTGCTGGCGGCGTGGTGGCCTATCCCAGTGAGACGGTATGGGGTCTGGCCGCTCTGCCCGACGTGCAGGGCGTACAGCGGCTGTTCGAGGTGAAGGGGCGCAGCGAGTCGAAGCCGGTGCAGGCGTCGTTCCTGAACCTGAGTGTGGCGCGCCCGTTCGTGGAGGCTGCGGACACGTTCGAGCGGCTGACGGTGTTTCTGCCGGGGCCGCTGACGATCGTGACGCCCGCCTCGGCGGCCTGCCCGGTGACGCTCGCGCCGGGTGGGCGGGTGGGGGTGCGGGTGCCGGATCATCCGGTCGCGCTGGCCCTGCTGGAGCGAATGGGGGGCGTCCTGGCGACGACCAGCTGCAACCGCAGTGGGGCGCCTGCGGCCCTGAGCGCGGTGGAGGCGCAGCAGCTGGGTCTTGCGGATCTGGTGGTGCCGGACGGTGGGGTGAGGGCGCTGGGGCTGCCCAGCACGGTCCTGGACCTTGCCGCGCGGCGGGTGCTGCGCAAGGGTGCCATTCCGGCGGCCCAGATCATGGCCGTGCTGGAGGGAGCGCCGTGAGCGGTCCGTCTCTGTCTGCCTTGATTGGCGCGGCGCTGCTCGCGGCGGGGCGGCCGGTGACGTTGCGGGAGCTGTCGCTGGTGCTGGGCACCCCGGAGGATGCGGCGCGGCGTGAAGTGGAGGCGTTCGCGGCGCGCGTGGCTGCCGGGGACCTGGGCTTTCAGGTGGAGGCCGTGGCGGGCGGGTACCGGCTGGTGGTGCCGCCGGGCACCGCGCCTCACCTGGCGCCGCTGCTGTCTCCGCCGCCCTTACCGGCCCTGAGCAGCGCGGCGCTGGAGGTCCTGGCGGTGGTCGCGTACCGGCAGCCGGTCACGCGGGTGGAGATCGAGGCGATGCGGGGCGGCAGTGCCAGCACGGTCGTGACCCTGCAAGAGCGGGAGCTGGTGAAGGTGGTGGGCCGGTCGGACGCGGTGGGTCAGCCGCTGCTGTACGGGACCACCGAGCGGTTTCTGCTGGAGTTCGGCCTGACGTCCCTGGAGGACCTGCCGCCGCTGGAAGCGGGGAATTTCGCGCACCTGCTGCGCAGCTGACCGGTGGGGGCTGGTGGACCTGGAGGCCTGACCGGGCGTCTGCTCTTGCCGCTGGGAGGGGAATAGGCCAACATGAGGGTTGGAGGGTTGTCCGGAGCAGGTGCAGGTCGGTCCTCACGCCCCGTCATGACCCAGTCCTCTGCAAGTCTCGAACCGTTCGATTTCCTTGAACTGCTGTACCTGCTCTCCGAGCAGGGCCGCAGCGGCGTTCTGCACGTGTACCGCCCGGACGGTCAGTTCCAGGCGTGGCTGGAGAGCGGCCGCGTGCGGCACCTGCAACTGGGTGAGGCCCGGGGCGCGCAGGCCCTGACGCGCCTCATGCAGGACCCCATCGGACGCTTCCATTTCGATGAGGGGGTCACGCACCCGGATCCACGCCTGGACGTGTCGCTGGACGAGGTGGCCATGGAAGCCCTGGAGGCGCTGCCCGTGCAGGACCTGCCGTTCGACGGGCCCGCGCGGATCACGGCGCCGGAGCGGCTGCGTTGCCTGCGCTGGAGCATGAAGGAACTGGATGTCCTGCAGATGATCGAGGCGCAGAAGCCACTCGGTGACCTGAACGGTGACCCGGAGGTGCACCGCCTGCTGCTGAAACTCATCCGGATCGGGCTGCTCGTGCCGCGCCGGTCCCGCACGGCGAGACTGGTGGTGGCCGTCACGCGGCAGGTGCGGGACGTGGTGCTCGTGGATGAGGTGATCTTCCGGCGCTGGAAGGAGGACATCGTGCGCCACCCGCAGTTCGTGGCTGTGAAGCGTGATTCGGGGCAGGTGGTGACGCTGCCGGTGCGTGTGGGGGCGAACATCACCAACCAGCTGCACATCCCGCCGGAACTGCTGATGCGCACGTCCCTGCGGGCCGGGGAGAGCGTGCTCGTCAAACCCGTCTGAGCGTCCCCGCCGGGGCTGGGGGGCTGCCCGGTACACTGGCGCGGTATGGCCTTCACCTCCGCTGCACAGCAGGCGCGCCGCATTCAGGCGCGTGACCTCTCCCCGCAGGACCTGACCACGCAGGCCCTGACCCGCATCGAGTCGGCCCGCGAGCTGAATGCCGTCGTCAGCGTCAATCCGAACGCGCTTGCTCAGGCGCGGGCGGTGCAGTCGCGCCTGGAGGCAGGGGAGAGCCTGCCTCTGGCGGGCGTGCCGGTGATCGTGAAGGACAACATCAACGTGACGGGCACGGAAACGACCTGCGGGAGCCGCATCCTGCGTGGTTACGTGAGCCCCTACGACGCCACCGCCGCCGCGCGCCTGACGCGGGCGGGCGCGGTGATCGTCGCGAAGGCGAACATGGACGAGTTCGCGATGGGCAGCTCCACCGAGAGCAGCGCGCACGGCCCCACCCTGAACCCCTGGGGCCTGGATCGCGTGCCGGGCGGCAGCAGCGGCGGGAGCGCCGTGGCGGTCGCCGCGAACCTCGTGGACATCAGCCTGGGCAGCGACACGGGCGGCAGCGTCCGGCAGCCCGCCGCGTTCACCGGCGTGTACGGCCTGAAACCCACGTACGGCCGCGTGAGCCGCTCCGGGCTGGTCGCGTACGCCAGCAGCCTCGACCAGATCGGGCCCTTTGCCCGCACCGCCGAGGACCTGGCACTCATCATGAACGTCATCGCCGGGCACGATCCGCTGGACGCCACCAGCCTTGACGCGCCACCCACCTTCGCGGCGGGCACGCCGGACGACCTGCGGGGCCTGCGGGTGGGCGTGATCACCGAGAGCCTCGCGGGGAACACGGCCGGTGTGGATAGCGTGCTCAGCGCCATGCTGGACGCCCTGCGCGGCGCGGGCGCGACCGTCAGTGAAGTCAGCGTGCCGGAACTGAAGTACGCCATCGCCGCTTACTACCTGATCGCCATGCCCGAGGCGAGCAGCAACCTCGCGCGGTTCGACGGCATGGTGTACGGCCAGCGCGCGGCGGGCAGCGACCTGACCGAGGCGATGACCCTCACCCGCGAGCAGGGCTTCGGGCCCGAGGTGCAGCGCCGCATCCTGATCGGCACGTACGCCCTCTCCAGCGGGTACTACGACGCGTACTACAGCAAGGCCATGAAGGTCCGGCGCCTGATCGCCGACCGCTTCACGCAGGCCTTCGCGCAGTTCGACGTGCTGGTCACGCCCACCAGTCCCTTCCCTGCCTTCCGGCGCGGCGAGAAGACCAGTGATCCGCTGGCCATGTACGCCGCTGACGTGGACACCGTCGCCATCAACCTCGCGGGCCTGCCCGCCCTGAGCGTCCCCGCCGGGTTCGACACCGCAGGCGGCGTGCGCCTGCCGGTCGGCATCCAGTTCATCGCGCCCCCCCTCCAGGATGAACGCCTCGTCCGGATTGCGGGCGGACTGGAAGGCATCGGGATCGCCCAGCCGCAGGTGGCCCCGGGTTACTGAAGAGATGCGGGGTGTGGGGACCGCGGTTCACCTCCCCCTTCACGCCCAGGCGCGCACCACCTTCAGCTGCTCCCCGTTACCGTCCACAACCGCCACGAGGTCGCCGTTCAGGGTGACAACGTGGCGGCCCTGCGCGGCGTGCGCCGGGCGTTTGCCCTGGCGGAGCTCGCGGGCCATCCGGTCATCGGCCTCAATGACTGCGAAGTCCAGCGCGGCTAGGTCAGGAATGCCGGTCGCGCCGGGCAGGTCGTCCACCGTCACGGCGTCACGCAGGTCGTAGCGGCCCACGCGGGTGCGGACCAGTCCGCCCAGGTGCGCGGGCACGCCCAGCGCCGCGCCCACGTCACGGGCCAGGGAGCGCAGGTACGTGCCGCTGCCCACGCTGGCCCGGACGAGCAGCGTGGGGAACTCACCCAGCGCGGGCGGTAGCGTGAAGGTGTGCCCGGTGTCGGCAGGAGTCCAGTCCTGCGGGTCGAAGGTACGCGGCGCGGCATCCACGCTGGGGTACACGCCCAGCAGGTCCAGCGAGTGAATCACCACGTTCCGGGCGGGCAGGTCCAGTGCGCCCCCAGCGCGGGCCACGGCGTAGGCCCGCTGGCCGCCCACCTGAATCGCGCTGTACTGCGGCGGCACCTGCGCCTGCGGCCCCGTGAACGTATAGAGAGTTTCTCGAAGGTCATCAAGGCTTGCTGCGTCCGGTTTCAGCCAGCCGGAGACGTCCGCCACCTCATCCACAGGCCCCTCGGCGTCCAGGGTGGGCGTGCCAGCACCGAGGCTGATCCACGCGAGGTAGTCCTTGCTGTCCGCCTCCATGAACTGCACGACCTTCGTGCTGTCATCCACGCACAGCACCAGCACCCCGGTCGCCAGTGGGTCCAGTGTGCCGGTGTGGCCCACGCGTTTCGTGCCGCGCGCCCGCCTCGCGCGGTTCACGACGTCGTGTGAGGTGAGGTTCAGCGGCTTGTCCACGGCAATCACGGGCATACGCGCGAGGGTACCAGAGGACAGGAGCTGAGGGGGAATCAGCGGGTCCACACGCCTCCCTGATGTCCGGGCGCCCCGGCGTGCTCCGCAAGGTGCGCTGGCCCACGCCGTCCCACGCTTCACTCACCTGTTCCCGCGTAGACTGGGCCTCGTGTTGCGTGTCGCGTTCTGGCTGACCGCCCTGCTGTTCATCCCGCTGGGCCTGTACCTCTACTTTCTGCCGCCGGACGTGGCGTCCCTGATCGGCGTGTCCCCGATGTGGCTGGCGCGCGGGGCGGGCGCGCTGGTGTTGGCCTGGGGCGCCTTGCAGGTGGCGGCGAGTTTCGCGCCGGACCGCGTGAAGGTGGGCGGGCTGGTAGGCGGGCACCTGCTGCTCGTCGCGGCGCTCGTCCCGGCGGCGCTGCGCGGTGGGGACGCCCTGCCGGGTGCGGTCCGCACGGCGCTGCTGGTCGTCTCGGGCGTGATGGCCGCGCTGGCCGTCATGGGCATCCTGGGCACGCCGTCCCGCCGGAGCCGCCTGTGAGCGAGCGCCTGCAAAAACGGCTCGCCCGCGCGGGGGTCGCCTCGCGCCGCGCGGCCGAGGACCTCATCAGCGCTGGGCGGATCACTGTGAACGGCGAGGTCGCCGTGCTGGGCCGCACCGTCATTGACGCGGACGACATCCGCCTGGACGGGCAGCTGATCGAGACGGAGAGCGTCCCGAAGGTCACGTACATGCTGTACAAACCGCGCGGGTACGTCACGACCGCCCGCGACGAGTACGGCCGCCGCAACGTCCTGGACGCCATGCCGCGCATTCCGGGCCTGCACCCGGTGGGCCGCCTGGACCGTGACTCCGAGGGGCTGCTGCTCCTGACGACCGACGGTGACCTGACGCTGACCATGACGCACCCCCGGTACGGGCACGAGAAGGCGTACCGGGCCTGGACGGACGGCCCTGAGGAACCCACCCAGGCCGAGCTGGATGCCCTGACCGACGGCACCCTGAAACTGGAGGACGGCCCGGCGCGCGCGCTGCTGGCCACGCCCGCACGGGGTGGGGCCTTCGTGACGCTCGGTGAGGGCCGCAACCGGCAGGTGCGCCGCATGATGGAGGACATCGGGCACCCGGTCACGCGCCTGCTGCGCTACCGCGTGGGTGGCCTGTGGCTGGGCAACATGGAGGTCGGCGAGTACCAGCAGCTGGACAGCCGGGACTTGGAGGACCTGCTGCACCCGGAGAAGGTCCCGGCGGCTATCTGGGAGCGGCAGTGGGAACGCATTCAGAAACGCTGGGGCTGACGCGGCGCGAGTCGGCTGACGTGGGTCACCCCGTGCCGCGCACCCCTGCCCGCCTCCTGCTATGCTCTGTCCTTGCGGGGGAATGTTCGGCCGCGCCTGGGCGTGAGTTCAGGTGAGGAAAGTCCGGGCACCGCAGGGCAGGATGCCAGCTAACGGCTGGTCGGCGAGTCAAGTGCCACCGCGCGCGCCTGCGCGGGGGTGGCGGCGAAGCCGAAGGACAGTGCCACAGAAACCAGACCGCCACCTGCTGACGTTTCAGTACGCGGAGCCCCGGCGCGGGCGGGCAGGTGGTCAGGGTGAAACGGTGCGGTAAGAGCGCACCAGGCACCCGGGAGACCGGGCGCGCTGGTAAACCCCATCCGGTGCAAGACCCGACAGTGCGCGAGGGCGGCCCGCCCGTTGACCGCCAGGATGGTCGCTTGAGGCGCGCGGCGACGCGCGTCCCAGAGAGATGGCCGAACAGCCACGCAAGTGGCGGACAGAACCCGGCTTACAGTTCCCCCACACCAGCAGCAGGCCGCCCCGGATTCACGGAGGCGGCCTGCGACCTCATGGGTCAGGGTCTCGGGACCTTCGCGGCGTCCAGGGCGGCCAGGACGAATCCGGCGATCATCAGCGCGCCGCCGATGGGCGTGATGGCTCCCAGCACCTTCACGCCGGTCAGGGCCAGCACGTACAGGCTGCCGCTGAAGATCACGGCTCCGGCGAGCAGGAAGAGGGGGGCGCGCCGCTGGTTGGCCTGGGTGCCCAGGGCGAGCAGGGCCAGGGCGGTGTACATCTGGTAGCGGGCGCCGGTCTCGAAATCGGCGAGCAGGGTGGCGTCCAAGCGGGCTTTCAGGCCGTGCGCGGCGAAGGCGCCCAGCGCGACGGCCAGGGCGGCCAGGATCGCGCCGCTCTGCAGGGTGCGGTTCGGGGTCATGCCCGCAGGGTAGAGGGTGGAGGCCGGGGTGGGTGTCCTGCCCCTCAGGTGGGGCTGGAGTGGGGATGTGGGGCGCGCTGTGGGGGGAGTTGGGGGAATTGGTGGGGATTGGTGGTAAATCGTGGTGATGGCTGTTACACTCGCCGCATCAACCGAAATGCGTTCAGCTCGTGTTCACGGTTGACCGTGACCTTCCCCCCTGCCGCGCACCCTGGTGGGAGCGGGTGGGGAAGAGAGGAGACGTTTGCCGTTTGGAGAGTACCCGTACACCATCGATGACAAGGGCCGCGTGGTCATGCCACCCGCGTTCCGTGACTTCGTGGAGGACGGCATGATCCTGACGCGCGGCATGGAAGGCTGCCTGTACGTATTCCCGCTGTCCAGCTGGAAGCGCGTGGAGGAGCAGCTTGAAGGACTGCCGCTCACGGACGCCGAGTCGCGCGCGTTCGTGCGTTTCTTCTATTCCGGCGCGAACAAGGCGCGGCTGGACAACCAGAGCCGCGTGTCCGTTCCGCAGACCCTACGGGCCTTCGCGGGCCTGGACAACGAGGTGATCGTGGCCGGCGCGCCCGGCCGCCTCGAACTGTGGAACCCGGCGCGCTGGGAAGCGGCCATCACGGCTGTGCAGGACAATCCACCCAAACCTGACCTTCTCACGAACTTCGTGGCGTGACCCCAATGACTGACCCTGATTTTCCCACTGACCTCCACGCGCCTCACGCTGAGGACGCGTCTCAATCCGAGACTGACCCCAACCTGGACCCCGCCGGGGACGCCCTCTCACACGTCCCCGTGCTGGCGGACGAGGTCCTGGACATTCTGCAGCCCGCGCCGGGCAAGGTCTTCGTGGACGGCACGCTGGGCGGCGCCGGCCACACCGGCCTGCTGCTCGCCGCGGGCGCGACCGTGTACGGCATCGACCAGGACCCCTACGCCCTGGCCCGCGCGCGCGCCGCGAACCCGCAGGGCCTGACCGTGCTGGAAGGCAACTACCGCGACATGACGGCCCTGCTGGCCGGGGCGGGCGTGACGCAGGTGGACGGCGTCCTGCTCGACATCGGCGTCAGCTCCTTCCAGCTGGACGACACGGCGCGCGGCTTCTCGTACCACACGGAAGCGCCCCTGGACATGCGCATGAGCCAGTCCGGCGAGAGCGCCGCCAACGTGGTCAACGAGTACGACGCTGAGGACCTCGCGTCCATCATTTACGAGTACGGCGAGGACCGCCTCTCGCGGCGCATTGCCCGGGCCATCGTGGCCGCCCGGGAGCAGGCGCCCATCGAGACAACCGTGCAGCTCGCGGAGATCATCAAGCGCGCCTACCCCGGCTTCTCGAAGGGCATCCACCCGGCCCGGCGCACCTTCCAGGCGCTGCGGATTCACGTGAACGACGAACTGGGCGCCCTGCGTGACGGCCTCGCGGCCGCTGAGTCGCTGCTCGCTCCGGGCGGGCGGCTGGCCGTGATCAGCTTCCACTCGCTGGAGGACCGCATCGTGAAACGGTTCCTGCTGGGCAGCGAGGTTCTGGAACCGCTCACGAAACGCCCCGTGACCGCCCGTGACGAGGAGCAGGCCACCAATCCCCGCGCCCGCAGCGCGAAACTGCGCGGCGCGCAGCGGGTGACCGCGTGAGACCCTGGCCTCAACTTGATCCGGACCTGACCCTGCCGACTTGGCGGGCGCGGGCCGTGCGGTACCTGCTGATCTACGTGGCGTTGGTGGTGGCGCTGGTCAGCGTGCGCGCCTCGACGAGTGAGGTGCGCCCCGGCTTGCGGGCCGCGCAGCTTCGCGAGCAGACCCTCATCACCCAGCGCGACAACCTCGCGCTGCAGTTGCAGACGCTGGAAACCAAGCAGCGGATCATGGCCTGGGCTCAGGCCAACGGGATGGAGCTGTCGGCCACGGCCGTGAAAGGCAGCGCTGACATTCAGGGCATTCCAGATGCGCCGGCGGTTGCGCCTCAGACCAGAACCGTGGAGGTGGTCACGAAGTGGAAGTGAAGATCCGCAACCGCTCGGCGCTGATGCGTTTCATCGCGCTCGCCATGTTCCTGACGCTGGTGTGGGCGTACGCGCAGCTGGAGTGGGGCGCGCCGCAGGGCGTGAAACGCAGCGTGATCCAGTCCCGCGGGTCCATCGTGGCCGCGGACGGACAGGTGCTGGCCACCAGCATGAACGGCAAGCGCGTGTACCCGCAGGGCGCCCTGGCCGGTCAGCTGCTGGGCATGATGGGCGACACCGAGGGCCTGGAGGGCCTGGAAGCCGCGTACAACGGGCCGCTCGCGTCGGGACAGACGCTGAAGCTGACGCTGAACACGCAGATTCAGGCGGCGGCCGAGGCGGCCCTCGCCAAGGCCGTACCGGCGCACGAGGCAGAGTACGGCTCTGCGCTGGTGATTGAAACCCGCACCGGGCGGCTGCTGGCGGCCGCCACGTACCCGCCCTTCAACCCGAACGAGTGGCGCACGTTCAGCGACGCGGACCGCCGCAACCGGCCGTTCCTGGACGTGTTCGAGCCGGGATCGACCATCAAGGCGCTGGTCGTGGCCGCCGCGATGAACGAGGGACTAACCACACCGAACACCCTGTACAGCACGCCCATGAGCCGGTACGTGGGGGGCCGCTGGGGCAGCCGCATCGGGGACGCCGTGGCGCACCCGGCGACGCTGACCACGCAGGGCATCCTGAGGTACAGCAGCAACGTGGGCATGAGTCACGTCGTCGAGCACTTCAAGCCGGAGCTGATGCGCGGCTACCTGAGCCAGTACGGGTTCGGGCAGGACGTCGCCCTCCCGACGCTGCCTACCGCCACGGGAAAACTGCAGGCCCTGTCCCGCTGGAATGACCTGGTGCGGGCCACGAACGCGTTCGGGCAGGGAATGAGCAGCACGAACCTTCAGCTGATCTCGGCGTTCAACGTGCTGGCCAACGATGGGCAGTACGTCGCGCCGCGGCTGGTCGAGGGGGCGGGCGGGCAGGACCGGCGTGAGGTGATCCGGCCAGAGGTGGCCCGCACCACGCGGCAACTGCTGCTGAACGTGATCAACGAGGGGATCTTCTCCCAGGCGGGCATCAAGGGCTACGACCTGGCGGGCAAGACGGGTACGGCGCAGGTCGTGGTGGACGGGCGCTACTCCAGCACGGTGTACGACAGTGTGTTCGCGGGATTCCTGCCCGCAGAGGCGCCGCGCGTGACGATCACGGTCATGGTGCACGGCGCGAAAAAGCAGCATCACGGGTCTCAGCTGGCGGCCCCGATCTTCCGGGAGATCTCGGCGCAGGTGCTGTCCTCGTGGGGGTCAGCGCCTCAGACCGGTCAATGAGAGCCGAATGAGATGTGATGTGGACTGGGCATCAGCCTGAAGCGCCCATGACAGAGTCCTCACGGACCCTCAGTTTTTTCTGGTGATCCACCATACAAAGGCGGCGAGGTTCAGCACCGGTGGCTGGCTGAACCTCGCCTTTTTCATGGCCCCATGAGCGTATACGATGAGAAAATAAATGAGAGCATTAGAAGATATCTCATTTTTAGATTTAATTTCTAGGGAGGAGATTTCCATTTTTTTATATCAAGTCTAGAAAGAATTGATATTTATAATGAGTTCATAAATGTGAATATCTCAGAAATGACCCATTTGGGACCCTTAGGCTCATCTCCAGGTTAGTGGAATTCTTCATTCCCAGCCGGACCGAGCCCCGAGCATCAGGGGACCCCGCAGGACCGCTTCATTTCACCGCAGCCAGGCACGCACACCGCCGCGCCTGACAGGAGAGTTCATGTTTCAACCGTCCATTCGCCGACTGCACGCCCTGATCGTGGCTCTGCTCGGCTTCGCTGGCGCCACCCCCGCACTCCCCGCCAGCAGCATCGCCACCGACGCCGTCCGCGACGCCCTGGCCCAGACCGCCCCCGCCCAGAACAGTGCCCAGCAGGCCGCGCAGAACCGCGCCGCCGGCGTGGCCGCCACCCAGCAGGCCAGCGATACCGTCGCCTACACGCCCATCCGCGGCAAGAGCGTCATCGCGCGCAGCACCGCCTACAACAGCACGCCCGGCCAGACCGACGCGTCGCCGTTCATCACGGCCACCGGCACCCGCACCCGCCCCGGCGTGATTGCCCTGTCCCGCGACCTCCTGCGCATCTTCCCGTACGGCACCCGCGTCATGATCGAGGACCTGAGCGGCAAGTACAGCGGCATGCTCAAGAACCGCGTCTTCATCGTCGAGGACACCATGGCCGCCCGCAAGACCAACTCCGTGGACGTCTGGATGCCCACCCGCAGCGAAGCCCTGAACTGGGGCGCCCGGCAGATCCGCATCACTGCCGTCCGCTGAGCCCCACCCCACCACGCCGCCGCTTCCCACCCGGAAGCGGCGGTTTCCTGTCCCAGCCGGACCGCAGCGCCGCGCAGGGCAGGTGATATCCTCCGCTGTCATGACCCCCGCCCCCGACCGGACGCTCGCCTGGACCCTGGCCCGCGCGCACCTGCGCCGCCGCCGCACCCAGAACGTCCTGACCATCCTGGGCATTGCTGTGGGCGTCATGGCGCTGATCGCCGCGCTGAGCCTCACCAACGGCTTCACCCAGGCGCTGATCAGCGCCACGCTGCGCGCCAGTCCCCACCTGAGCCTCACCGCGTACAGCCCCAGCGGTCCCAACGCCGAACTGGAACGCGCCATGAGCGACGACCCGCGTGTCCTGGCGTTCACGCCCTTCCTGGCCGACAAGGGCCTCCTCACCCGCCCCGCCAGTGAGGGGCGCGCCGCCGGTGTGGACTTCACCACGCTGTTCGGCGTGGGCCCAGCTGCCGCGCGCGTCCTGGAACTGCCCCCCGAGGAGCGCGCCATGCTGGGCAGTCTGAAAGACGGCGAGGTCATGCTGGGCGCCGCCCTGGCCCGCAGCGTCGGGGCGTTCCGCGGCGAGCAGGTGCGGCTCCTGAACAGCGGGCAGCGCCGCACCGCCCTGAACGTCCGCGGCGTGTTCCAGACCGGCAACTACCTGATTGATTCGGCGTACGCCTTCACGAACCTGAAGACCCTTCAGACTCTGCAGGGCACCGCGAACATCACCGGGTATCAGCTGCGCCTGCACAACCCGAACCTGGCCCCAACGGTCGGGGAGAACCTGACCCGCACCCGCGCGTACGCCGCGCTGCCCTGGCAGAGCCTGTACGGCACCCTGCTCGACCAGCTGGCCCTGCAGAAGAAGGTCATTGCGTTCGTGGTGCTCCTGATCGTCGTGGTTGCCGCGTTCGGCATTGCCAACGTCCTGACGCTCGCGGTGTTCGAGAAGACCCAGGAGATCGCCATCCTGCGCGCCATCGGCGCCACGCGCGCCCTGATCACCCGCGTGTTCCTCATGGAGGGCCTGATCCTGGGCCTGGGCGGCCTGCTGCTGGGGAACCTGCTGGGCCTGGGCATCAGCGCGTACTTCACGGTGCGGCCCTTCACGCTGCCCGGCGACCTGTACTTCATCACGACGCTGCCCGTCGAGGTGAAACTCACCGATATCCTTGCCGTGAACGCCGTCGGCCTGACCACCACCCTGCTGGCCGCGTTGATCCCCGCCCGGCGCGCCGCGAGCGTCGAGCCGGGCCGCATCATCCGCTGAACCGCGTCCCCGACCGCGGTGCCCGCCCTGCGGCGCGCCCTACCATGCAAGGCATGGCGTACGACCCCCGCATCAGCTATGACCCCACCCGCAAACTGACCGACGGTGACGTCCTGAGCAGCAAACCTGACGGCTGGTGGGGCGACGCCGGGAAGCTGTACCGCGACTTCCCCTTCCCGAACTTCATGGACGGCGTGAACTTCGCCGTGCGCGTCGCCCAGCACGCCGAGGAACGTGGTCACCACCCGGACATTCACATCCACTACCACTACGTGCGCGTGAACTACTACACGCACGACGCGGGCGGCGTCACCCAGCTGGACCTGGACGCCGCGCAGGCCCTCAACGACCTGCTGGCCGGAGACGCCCCCGCTTGAAGCTCCGCATTCCCGACGCGGACATCCTCTGGGCGGACGTCCCGGACACCCGCCGCCACGAGCAGACCGTGACGGTCAGCCCGGCTGATCTGGACGACCTGCACCACGTGAACAACACCGTGTACCTCGCCTGGTGCGAGGACGTCGCCCGCGCGCACGCCCTGCGCCTGGGCATGGGCACCGAGGCCCTGATCGGCCTGGGCGCTGTGCCCGTCGCGCGGCAACACATCATCAACTACCACAGGCCCGCCCTGCTGGGCGACACCGTGCGCGTCCGCACGGCGCTGACCCTGCACGCCGGGGTGCGCAGCGTCCGCGCCTACGCCCTGGACCGCCTGAATCCCGGCGATCCTGCCGAAGGCGTTCGGCTCGCGGAATGCCAGACCGAATGGGTCTGGGTGGACCCCGCCTCTGGTCGCCCCAAACGCGCGCCCGCCGAGGTGAGCGCCGCCTTCGGCTTCACCAGCTAGCCGCCGGACCTGCCTTGGGCAGGGTCCCGGCGGGCAGCAGCACCGCGCGGGCCGGCGCGCCGTCCACCTCGGCCAGCGGCAGCGGCAGGCACATCAGGTCGTACTCGCCATCCGGGACGCCCGCCAGATTCAGGCTCTCCAGGATGAACACGTGCGCGTCGCGGCACGCCGCGTGCCCCGGCAGGTCCTTGCTGGTCAGCGCGTCCACGCTGGGGCAGTCCGTGCCGAGCAGTCGCACCCCGCGCTGCGCCGCGGCCCGCACGAACTCAGGGGAGAGGGCCGGGAAGTCCTGCGGGAACGCCGCCCAGTGCGCGGGCTGACCGGTGCGCAGCAGCAGCCGGGGCGGCAGGGTGTCCGGCAGGTCCGCCAGGGCGTCGGCGGGGACCGCCCCGTCCCGCGCCGTCACGCCCAGCACCCGGCAGCGGCCCATGTACACCGCGAGCGGCACGTCCTGCAGTTTCACGCCCGCATCGTCGTAATGCCACGGCGCGTCCACGTGCGTGCCCGTGTGCGTGCTCGTGCACAGCTCGCCGGTGTTCACGCTGTCTCCCGCCGCGATCCGCGCGCCCGGATTCACCCGGAAGGGCGCGTCCCCCGGCCAGTTCGGATGACCAGGGGTGAGCAGGCGGGAGATGTCGTGCGGGAAGGTCAGCATGCCCCAGCCTACCGCGGCGCTGGGACGCGCCGCAGGCCACTACCGCCGCTTGTGCCGGGGCGCGAACATCCCTGACAATGCGGCATGACCCTGCGGACGCTCGGCGCCCTGTCCGTGGAAGGCGTGACCTTCCGCCGGGAGAAGGTCCTGCTGCTCCTGGCGTACCTGTGCCTGGAGGGCCCCCAGCCGCGCCGACGCCTCGCGGACCTGTTCTGGCCCGACGCGACCAACCCCATGAACTCCCTGGCGCAGCACCTCGTGCACCTGCGCGGCCTGCCGGGCGCCCTGGCCGAGGACGGACCGCGCGTGGCCGCCGCGATGCCCTGCGACGCGGCGCAGCTGCGCGACCTGACCCGCCGCGGCCGCCACGAGGAGGCCGCCGCGCTGTACGGCGGGCCGTTCATGGACGCCCTGACGATCCCGCTGGGCGCCGACCTGGAGGAATGGGTCTTCGACACCCGGGACGCCATGGGTCAGGCCGCCCGCGCCGCCCTGACCGCGCTGGCCGCCCAGGCTGCCGCGCACGGTCAGCGGGTCCGCGCCGGGGAACTTGCCGCGCAGGCCCTGACGCTGGACGGCGCCCCACCCCCCGACGAGCTGGACCTGCCCAGGCTGCACCACCTCCTGACCCTCGCGGGGCATCCCCTGGCCGCGCAGGTGGACCGGGACGCCCGCAGCCTCGGCCTGAACCTCAGCGCCGCGCCCGCCCCGGTGAGCGCCCCCTTCGTGGGCCGCGAGACGGAACTGAGTGCCCTGAGCAGCCTGACACCCGGCCAGACCGCCTGGATCAGCGGGCACGCCGGGATGGGCAAGACAGCCCTCCTCGAAGCGCTGGCGCGCAGCGGCGGCTGGACCGTCCTGCCCGGCCGCGCCGACCCGCCCTACGCCACCCTGGCCCCCCTGACGGGCGCGCCCCCCACCACGCCCCACGCCGCCCTGAGTGCCCTGCGGGACGTTAAGCTGCGCGTCGCCGTGGACGGCTGGGACACCACCGATCCAGCCACGCAGGGCGCGCTGGCGCAGGCGGCCGCCGCGCGTCCCGGCGCGGTCATCGTTCTGGCTGGACGCGGCCACCCACCTTTCGACGTGGACCTGCACCTGCACCTGGGCCCACTGACCCCGGAGGACCTGCGCGCCCACCCGGACCTGCACGCCCGCACCGACGGGCACCCCGTCCTGGTGGGGCACGCCCTGCGCGGCCAGCCGCTGGACCTGCGCCTGGGCGCGCGCGTCCGCGCGTACCCCGAACACGTCCGGGACACGTTCCTGCTGCTGGCCCTGCAGGATCAGCCGAACCTGCGCGCTACCCGCGCCGCACTGAACCTGGACGCCGACACCTTCGCCCGCACCCTGGCCTCACTGACCACCGAGGGCCTGACCAGCGAGACGGGCCGCGTGTACGCCGCGGCCACCATCCGCGAGCACCTGCACCAGATTCACGTTCACGCCGCGCTGCTGCACCTGCGCCTGGCCCGCGCCCTGCCCGGGGACGCCGCGTGGCCCCACTACGACCGCAGCCGCGACCTGTGGGAGGACGCCGACGAGACCCGCGCCGCCCACGCCGCCCGCCAGCACGCCCAGGCGCAGCTGAAACGCGGTCATCCCGGCCAGGCCGCCGCGCTCCTCGATACCCTCACGCACCTGCCAGCGCTGGCGGTGACGCACGCCTGGGCGCTGATCGGCGTGGGCCGCTACCAGGACGCCCTGAACCGCCTGACCGCCCTCAGCGCCCACGACCAGCAGGTCAGTGACGCCCTGGCCGCCCGCGCGGTCACCCTGATCCGGCTGGGCCGCACCGACGAGGCCGTCGCCCTGGCCGATCAGATCAGCGGCAGCGGCCCTGACGCCGCGCACGCCGCCAGCGTCCGCGCGCACGCCGCCCGCATGCGAGAACAGTGGGAGGACGCCCGCCGCCACGCCACGCTGGCCGCCCAGCTGTGGAACCTGCACGGCGACGACGAGGCGCAGCTGACCGAGCTGGGCATGGTCGCCCGCGCCCAGGTTGGACTGGGTGAGGCGCCAGACGCGGTCTTCGAGCCGCTGCTGGAGCGCGCCCGCGGCATTCCCAGCGCCCGCAGCCGGCTGCTGCTGAACTACGTGATGCTGCTGGGGGCCCTCGGCCAGCACGGGCAGGCTGAGGCGCTGTACCCCGACCTGATGCAGGCCCTTCAGGACGCCGGGGATACCTTCGGGCTGGCCAACGTGCACATCAACCGCGGCGTGGACGCCCACGAGCGGGGCGACCTGACCAGCGCCGCCGAGCAGTACCGCGCGGCCATCACGTACCTGCGCGGCACCGGCAACACGCGCCTGCTGGGCGTCGCCCTGAGCAACCTCAGCGAGATTGATCACAACCTCAGCGCCTTCGAGGACGCCCTGACCCTGCTGGCCGCCGCCGGACAGCACGACCTGGTCGCGCAGATCCGCCGCAACGCCCAGCTCACGACGCCCTGACCGTGACCCGCCTACACCTCAGATGCTGCCTGCCGGAGGGACCCTCATGACTCGATCCGCCTGCCCCGCCCGCCTCACCGCCCTGAGCCTGACGTTGCCGTTCGCTCTGCTGGGGACCGCGCCCGGCCAGTCGGCCCCCACCCCATCACGGACGCCGCCCACCCTGGCCGCGGTGCGCCCAGCCGGACTGTTCCCCGAGGCCGCCGCGCCCGGCGAGACCGCCTGGATCTACGGCCTGACTGGCGTGCCCGCAGCAGGGCAGCTGAATGTCGGCGGGCAGGGCGCTGCGTACCGCTTGGACCGCGACAGTGGCTGGCTGGCCTTCACGGTGCCCCGGAACGCCGCCGGTGGGCCGCAGAACATCACCCTGCGCGGCGCCCCCCAGACCCTGAGGCTGAACGTGCTGACCGTGCCGCCTGGTACCGCCGCCCTGCTGTACGTCCGTCCGGAGGCGGTGAAGACCGTGCAGGCGGAGTACCGCGGCCGACTGCAGGTGCTGGCTGAACGCTGCGCCACGCGCTGTCCGCAGGAGGTGCAGGCGACCCTCAGCGGCCTGAGCGCGCAGCCGCCGCCCACGCTGACGCCCGTGCGTGTCCCCGTGCGGGGCGCGACCCCGCCAGCCGCGGCGCCCCTGGCGGCCCCCCGCGCGCCTCAGCTGACCCTGAACGCCCTGCGCGCCACCACCCTGACCCAGCTGCTCAGCCCGGCCGTGCGGGGAGCAGCGGCGCCCGCTGACTCCATCTGCTCGGCGCTGGCCGGCACCGTGCCCGCCGCTGGCCTGCCGCTGGGACAGGTGCTCACGCTGCTGGAACTCGTCTTCGCCGGGGACCTGCAGACCGACCCCACCCGCGTCGGCTGGCCCGACCAGGCGCAGGACCCGCCCTACGCGAAGGCTGCGCCCGCGGACGTGCTGGCCCGGTTGCTGAACCTCCGGTCCGCGGGTGGCAAGGGCGTGACCATTCACGTGCTCGACACGGCCAGCGCGGCCGATGATCCCTTCACGTACAGCGGGCAGTACTACAACGTCAGCTTCACGGGCCGCTCCGGTCACGGCCGCGCCATCGGGCAGATTGCGCAGGTGGTCGCGCCGGGCGCGGGCGTCACGTACCGGCAGGTGTGCGGCGCGGACGGCACCTGCTCCACCCTGAAGACCGTGCAGGCCCTGTGTGCTGTCGCGGACGAGGCGCGGCGCGGCGGGCGGCACGTCGTGAACCTCAGCGTGGGCAGCCCGAACCCCACGCGCGGCCTGGAACTCGCGCTGCGGGAACTGGCGGGCCTGGGCGTTCCCACGGCCGCCAGCTACGGCAACCGCGACGACTGCCCGCGCCTGAGCCCCGGGGACCGCTGCAACCACTACCCCGCGGACTGGACGCGCTCCTTCGAGTTCGGCCCGGCCATCACCTTCGCGTCGCGCAGCCTGCGGCCCACCATGCTGCTCAGCGTGGCCGGGTGGGACCTCGCGGGCCGGCAGCTGGCCACGTACAACCGGGGCGTGGGCAACCCGGGCGTGCTGACCGAGCCGCCCAGTGTGCAGGCCCCCGGTGAGTTCTGGCTGGGCGCGCCCACGTTCCCGTACTTCGGGACGAGTTTCGCCGCGCCGGTCGTGAGTGGGGTGCTGGCCCGCTGGATGAGCTGCCAGTCCGGCGTGCCGCTGCTCCCGCTCGTGACGGCCAGCGATCAGCCGCCCATCGCGCCAGCGGTGAGCAACGCCTGCCCCTGAGTCTGGGCGCGCCGCACGACCAGGGGGCAACGAAAAGCCCAGCCCTTCAATGCGAAGGGCTGGGCTTTGGTCTGGGCGTGCTGTGGGCTTAGACGCTGATTTCAGCGAAGCGGGCGTTCTCCTGAATGAAGGTCTTGCGGGGGGCGACGTCGCTGCCCATCAGGTTCTCGAAGACTTCGTTCGCGACGATCAGGTCCTCGATCTCCACGCGCTTGAGGGCGCGGGTTTCGGGGTTCATGGTGGTGTCCCACAGCTGGTCGGCGTTCATCTCGCCCAGACCCTTGAAGCGCTGGATGTCGTACTTCTTGCCTTCCTTCGTGGCGCGCGCGACGTGCTCCTTGAGTTCCTCGTTGGTGTAGAGGTACGTGCCCTTCTTCTCGCGGCCGACCATGATGCGGTACAGGGGTGGCTGCGCGATGTACAGGTACCCGGCCTCGACGATGGGGCGCATGTAGCGGTAGAAGAAGGTCAGCAGCAGCGTGGCGATGTGCCCGCCGTCCATGTCCGCGTCGGTCATGATGATGATCTTGTGGTAGCGGAGGTTCGACAGGTCAAAGTGCATGCGGTCGCCGGTGCCCTCGACGCCCGCGCCGATCGCGGCGATCAGGGCGCGGATCTCGGCGTTCTTCAGGATCTTGTTCAGCTCGGCCTTCTCGACGTTCAGGATCTTGCCGCGCAGCGGGAGGATCGCCTGGAAGCGGCGTTCACGGCCGCCCTTGGCGGAGCCGCCTGCACTGATGCCTTCCACGATGAACATCTCGGATTCGCTGGGGTCCTGACTGGAGCAGTCAGCCAGCTTGCCGGGCAGGTCGTCGTTTTCCAGGGGGTTGCTGCGGCGCACGATGTCGCGGGCCTTGCGGGCGGCCTCGCGGGCGCGGGCGGCCTCGGCGGCCTTCTCAACGATGGTCTTGCCGACCTTGGGGTTCTCCTCAAGGAACTCGGCGAACTTCTCGCCGACCACGGCGTTCACGGCGGTCTGGGCCTCGCTGTTCAGCAGCTTGACCTTCGCCTGCGACTCGAACTGCGGGTCGCCCAGTTTCACGGACACGACGCAGTAGATGCCTTCCAGCAGGTCGTCGCCGCTGGGGACGGGGTTGCCGTTCTTGATGAGGTTCTTGTCCTTGGCGTACTTGTTCAGGATGCGGGTGTACGCGGTCTTGAAGCCGGTCAGCGGGGTGCCGCCGTCACGGGTGCGGATCATGTTCGCGTACGTCAGGATGTTGTCGCTGGCGTAGGTGTTCGCGTGGATGAACGCCACCTCGACCTCCACGTCGCTGTGCTTGCCGCGCATGACGATGGGCTGGTCGTACAGGAGTTTGCTGTCGTCGGTGACCAGGGCGCGGGCGAAGTTGGCCACGCCGCCCTTTTCGTGGAAGGTTTCTTCCTTGACGTGCCCGGCGTGCAGTTCGGTGCGTTCGTCACGGATGACGATCTTCAGGCCCGTCAGGTACGCCAGTTCGCGCAGGCGGTTGCGGATGCGGTCGTAGTTGAACTGGTTGTCGAACTCCTTGAAGATCGCGGGGTCCGGGTGGAAGCTCACGCGGGTGGCCCAGGTGACGTCCTTGGGCGTGGGGCCTTCGTCGCGCAGGGGCTTGACCAGCATGCCCTTCTCGAAGCGCACGTTGTGCAGGTGGCCGTGCTTGTTGACGGTGACGTCCAGGTAGAGACTCAGGGCGTTCACGACCGTGGAGCCCACGCCGTGCAGGCCGCCGGAGACCTTGTAGGCGCCCTGGCCGAACTTGCCACCGGCGTGCAGTTCGCTGAAGATCACTTCGATGGCGGGGCGGCCCTTGCTCTGCATGATGTCGATGGGAATGCCGCGCCCGTTGTCGGTGACGGTGGCGGCGCCGTCGGCGTGCAGGATGATGTGGATCTCGTCGGCGAATCCGGCGAGGCCCTCGTCGATGCCGTTGTCGATGATTTCGGTCAGGAGCTGGTGGTAGCCGTCCACGCCGGTGCCGCCCTGCACGTACATGCCGGGGCGTTTGCGCACGGCGTCCATGCCTTCGAGGACGCTGATGTCGGCGGCGGTGTACTCGGCGCTGGGGCCGGTGGTGGTGGTGATGTCCTGCACGGTGGATTCGTCGGTCTGGGTCATGTCACTCCTGGGGCGCGCCCGGCGGGGTGGCCGGGCGGCGCTGGTGGGTGGGTGAGTGGGGGTGGGAGGCGCGCTGGGCGCGTCTTCTGTGTCTGTTCAGTATACTACCAGGGTTGAAAATGGTCAAATATTTTACGTCTATAGCAGAATAAATTCGTGGGGATCGCCAGCAGGACGAATCCCAAAAACGGCGACATCAACGGCCTCCGCACGGTCCACGCACTTGGCCCATCTGGGCCGCACACCCCGCCCCACCCCTGAGGCGTCACAATAGGCAAGCGAATGTCGCGCGCCGCTCCCCTCATCCTGCTGCTGCTGGCGTCCACCGGGACCGCCCAGACCGGGGTCACACCGACCGCCCCCACCTGCGCCCTGCCCCCCGCGCCGCTCCCCACCCACACCCGCGTGGTCTTCATCCTGGACACCAGCGGCAGCATGCGCGGCATCGGCGACGGCCGCGCCGACATCTTCACGCGCATCAAGGCGCAGCTGAACACCTTCGTGCGCGCCGCCCAGCCCGACCGGGTCGACCTGATCACCTTCGACTCGGGCCTGCGCACCCGACGCAGCTTCACCGCGCCCGCCGGGAGTGCCGCGTGGAACGCCGCCCTGGGCACCCTGACCGCCGACGGCCGCAACACCTTCCTGTACCGCAGCGTCCGCGACGCCCTGCGCCCCCTGACCGCCCAGAGCGGCGAGGTCACGCAGGTGTTCGTCCTGACCGACGGGATCGACAACGACACCCCGGGCGCCGGCACGGCCGTCACCGCCGTGGACGCCCTGAACGCCTGGACCGGCCGGGGCCCCCTGGACCGCCTGACCTACGTCGCCCTGGGCACCGACATTCCCCCCGAAGCCCGCACGGCCCTGAGCGCCAGCACCTACGCCAGCGGCCTGACCGTCCCCGTCAACGTCATCCCGGACCTGAGTGGCCCGGGCCTCGAAGGGGGCCTGCGCCACGTCACCGCAGACACCCTCCCCGCCCCCTTCCCGGCGGGCACCCCCACCACGCTGGGCAGCGCGGATCCCGAACTGCGCCTCGCCGGACCTGCACAGGGCGGCGTGCTCCACCTGCACGTCTCGCCCGGCCTGCGCCCCGGGACGCCCGCCCTGCTGTGCGCCCCGCCCGTTCAGGGCCGCGCGTGGACCGCGCCCCGCGCGCGCCAGGTGCTGCTGCGCCTGACCGGCCAGCCGTTCACCTGGCTGAACCCCGGCGCGGACCTGCACCTGCGCGGCGGCGAGGACGTCGTCCTGCGCCTGCGCGCCGCGCCCGGCGTGAACACCGCCGCGCTGCGCCTGGGCACCCTGCCGCCCGGCGTCACGGGTCGCGTGGACGCCCCTGCCGGCACCCGGGACTTCACGGTCCGCCTGAGCGCCACCCGCCCACAGCCAGAGTTGACGGTCACGCCCACCCTCCTGCTGCCCGGGGTGGGGGCCGTACCGCTGCCCACCCTGCGCGGGCAGGCGGGCGGCCGCACGCTGAGTGCCCCGGCGAACACCTCCACGGCAGGCACTGCCCCCACACCGACGTCGTCCCTGGCGGGGCGCTGGGCGTGGCTGGCGCTGCTGCCCCTGCTGGCCCTGAGCGCCTGGGTGGCCCTGCGGCGCCGACCTGCCGCGGCTCCCGCGCCGCGCGCCGCGCCGGTCCGCCCGTTCCTGCCGGGCGTCGAGGGCATTGAGTACCGCGAGGACCGGACCGTGCACCTCGTCACGGCCGACGGGGAGGTCGCGGGCGTTCCCACCCCCCTGGGCGGCCCGTTCGACCTGGGGCAGCTGAGCCGCGTGCCGCACCTGAGTGGCCTGCGCGCCGAACAGCACCGCGACGGCCTGAAACTCCTGCGGTTGCCCCCGGACCTGGACGTCAGCCAGGGCGCGCGCCTGCTCGCCGCGGGGGACATCGTGCGGCCCGGCACGCTGATCGGCGTGGCTGTCGCGCGGCAGGTCCGCGCCCCCCGCCCCGAACTGGGCGACCTGACCGGGCTGGGCCTGCCGCTGGCCCTGCACGTCATGGGCGCGCACGTGCAGGTCCGCGGTCCCTACGGCGAGCACGCCCTGCGCCTGCATGCCCCCGTCACGGACCTGGGGCAGGCCCTTGGGGCGCCCGCCCTGGACGGCCTGCGCGTCACCCTCAGCGGCGGGACCCTGCTGCTGCTGAGCGCCCCGCCCGGCGTGCAATTGCGGGCCGCCGGGGAGACGCACCCCCTGCGGGACAGTCAGCCGCTGCCGCCGCACGCCGTGCTGGACTTCCTGCCGCCCGACTCCTCCGCCTGACGGGCCCGGAAATGCTCTAGAGTGACCCGCCTGAAGGAGGCCGCCTGCTGTGCCCGTCACCCGCCTGGAAATCTGCACCGAACACCTGAGCATCGACCAACGAGAAGACCTGCTAGACGCCGTCTGGGACGCGCTTCGCATCAGCCCCGGCATGGTCACCGCCGACGGGAACGTGGAACTGAGCCTCTCGCAGTGCGGCCCCAGCGTCGCCGCGGAGGACGCGCCCCTCGTGCGGGTGGGGGACGTGGAGTACCGCAACGTCACCCCGCAGCGCCTCGTGACCCTCATGAAACGCTGGAGCCGCTAGCCGGAAAGCCCAGAGGAGCCCGCGCCGGAAGATGTCCGGCGCGGGTCTTCCTCGTGGGCCTACCGCTGCTCGGGTGGGCGCAGGCCCTGCGCGTCCCTGAAGGTCAGCAGCGCGGCCTCCAGGGTGCTGTCACGGCCCGTGGTGGTCAGCAGCGCCAGGTCCGTGGGCGCCAGCACGTCCGGCGTGACCCGTTCGGGCAGCGGCGCGCCGTCCGGCCCGAAGGCCCGCAGGATCGTGACCGACACCACCCCACCGTCCGGCAGGGGCATGAAGTTCACGCCGCTGTTCTCCACGCCCTTGGTGGCCTCGCCCACCGCGACCGCCCCGGCCCGCTGCGCGTAGAACGTGAACACCTCCGCGCAGGACGCGGTGTTCGGCCCGACCAGCAGCGCCGTCGGCCCAGCCCACACGGGCGGCGGTGGGGGACCCGCCGCCGGGCGGGGCGGCGCGAACCGACCGTCCGCGCCGCGGTACACGCTGCTGCCACCCCGCGACTGCATGCGGTACTCGACGGGCGTGAACACACTGGCCGCCGCCACGCACTGCGCGAGACTCCCCCCACCATTGAAGCGCAGATCCACGATCAGGGCCTGCGCGCCGCCCGCCCGCGCCTCCTGCACGCGCTTGACGAACAGGGCCGCGGCGTCCTCAGGCAGGAAGGTCGGGTAGCGGATCAGCGCCGTGCGGTTCCCTTCCCCCACCCAGGAGAGCGTCGGTTCATCGCGCGCCTGCAACTGGGCGCTGCCCAGCGTGAGCGTCAACTCCGGGCTGCCCGCGCGCTGCACCGTCACCGTCATGGGCTGCGCCGCCCGTTCCAGCCGCACAAATTCCTTCGGGCCAACCGGGGCGTCCTCATCCCCACGCTTCCCGGCCGCCTGGCCCTGCACGGTGGTGATCAGGTCAAACTCACGCAGGCCCGCCTGCGCGGCCGGACTGCCGGGCATCACCCCGGCGACCAGCAGGCCACCCTCGACCCGCACGACCCGCGCGCCCGTGCGGGGCACCGCGAGGTTCTCCTGCTGCTCCCGCAGCCGCTCGGCGCCCTCGGCATCCCGGACGTTCGTGTGCGCGTCCCCGAACGCCTTGAACAGGTCCCCCAGCACCGCGCGGCCCGTGTCGAACGAGCAACTGTCCCCCTGCGGCGCGCAGCGCTCCGCGAGCGTCTGCGCGTACTGCCGGGTCAGGTCACCAATGTTGCCCGTCGCCCAGCCGAAATAATTACGCTGCACCTGCCGGGTTGCTGCGTCGAACAGGTCCGTGGCCGGGCTGCCCAGCGCGGCAGGGGAGAGCAGCAGGGTCACGCCCAGGCCCAGCAGGCGAATGCGGAGATTGTAAGGCACGCCTGACGCTACGGCAACGACGCGGCCGTGTCCGGTGCGCGGCTCACCATCCCACTTCATGAAGCGGGGGCCGCGCCCATCAGGGCCACGCGGGCGGTCAGAGACGCGCGCTGGCCTTCATGCCCGTTAGGTCCAGGGTGTCCCCGAACAGGCTCTGCCCCACCGTGAAGCGCATCCCGAAGAACCCGTGCCCGGCCTTCGCCGCGGCGTCCAGGGCCGCGCCGCCCAGCGCGAATGCCACGCCCTGCCCAGCCGTCAGGGTCATCTGCCCGATGGCCTGACCGGTCTCACCCGCCGCTTCGCACACCACCATGCCGGGCGCAGTGGGCGTCGCGGCGTACGTGGTGCAGGTCGCCGGCAGGGCCTTGAGGTCCGTGCGCACGTACATGTCCACGGCGCGCAGCGTGCCCAGCCCACCCGTACGGTACGTGGCCGTCCCGCGCACCGTGATCTGCTGCAGGGCCGCTGGCACCGTGTTGCCCGCCAGACTGTCCCGCGTGAGGTACACCACCTTCCCGCTGAGCGCGCCGCTGGACGGCAGGTCCAGGTGCGAGTTCTTCACGTCCACGCTGGGCGTGGGAATCAGGCCGCACCCGGCGATCAGGGTGCAGGACAGCAGGGCGAGCAGGGGGCGGTGGACGCGGGTCATCACGCCCGGCAGTATGGCCCGCCCCGGACGACCGGAGGGTGAGGGGCGCCGCCGGGCAGCGTTCATGCACTGGCAGGCCTCTGCTACCCTGCCCTGATGAAGAAGTCTCCCACCGTTACCCTGCAGGCCCAGGCGGTGCGCCGCGTCGCGGGCCGCTATCCCTTCGGGCACAGTGGCGACATCGCCCGCGCCGACGACGGCATTCAGCCCGGCGAGGTCGTGAACGTCAAGGGCCCGGACTCCAGCAAGGTGATCGCGCGCGGGTACTTCAACCCGCAGGGAGGGACACCCCTGCGCCTCCTGACCTGGCAGGACGAGGACATCGACCTGAAGTTCTACCGCGCCCGCGTGAAGGCCGCCCTGGCCCGCCGCGAGGGCCGCATCCTGAACACCGACGCCATGCGCGTCCTGCACGCAGAAGCCGACGGGATGCCCGGCGTGATCGCCGACCAGTTCGCCGGGACGCTGGGCGTGCAGCTGCGCAACGCAGGCGTCGAGCGGCACCGTGACCTGATCGTCAGGGCCCTGCGCGAGGAGACGGGCGCCACCAGTGCCTACGAGCGCAGCGATACCGGCGAGCGCCGCAAGGAGGGCCTGGACCTCGTGACCGGCACCCTCTGGGGCGACGTGCCGGACCGCGTGGAATTCTTCGAGGACGACCTGAAGCTGCACTTCAACCCGATGGACGCCCAGAAGACCGGCTTCTTCCTCGACCAGCGTGACAACCGGCGCCTGATGCGCACGTTCGTGCAGCCCGGCGCGGGCTTCCTGGACGTGTACTCATACACCGGGGGCTTCAGCCTGCACGCCGCCAAAGCAGGCGCGAAGGCCGTCGCCATCGACAAGGACAGCGTCGCGCTGGGCGCGCTGGAGGGCGCGGCGCGCGGCAACGCCCTTCAGGTCGGCGTGCGCTGGGGCGACGCCATCGAACAGCTCGACGCGCTCGTCAAGGAAAAACGCACCTTCGGCGCGATCGTCCTTGACCCGCCCACCCTCGCCAAGCGGCGCGACGACGTGCCCCGCACCAAACGTATCTTCACGGACGGCGCCGCCCGCGCCCTGCGGATGCTGGACAGTGGCGGGCACCTGCTGATCAGCACCTGCGCGCACTACATCCGCGTGGACGACCTGCTCGACGCCGCCCGCGTGGCCGCCGCCGAGGCGAACACCGACGCCGAGGTGCTCGACGTGACCTACCAGCCCGCCGATCACCCGCACCTTCTGAGCGTGCCCGAGAGCCTGTACCTCAAGAGCATCCTGCTGCGCAAAGCCTGAAGAAACCGGCAGGGGAGAAGGTGGCCGCGCCTACCCTGCCGCGCACTTGGGGCGGGCAGCATCGGGTATGGCTGCCCGCCGAATCCTGCTCCTGGCTGCCGCGCTGACCGGCGTGGCCCTGGCCCACTACGCCGCGCCGCTGCCCCTGAATACCGTCGCGCCCGCGAAAGCGCAGTTCGGCCTGCCGTTCGCAGGGCCGCCCGGCCCGGACACCTGGATGCTGGGGCAGGGCTACGGGAACACGACCGGCGCGTACCGGCAGAGGCGCAGCACGTACGGGAACCTCCAGGGCATCCACGCGGGCCTGGATTTCAGCGCGCCGTGCGGGACGCCGGTGCGGGCCATCGGGGATGGCGTGGTCGCCGAGGTGGACGGTCCGCACGGCAGCCCGCCTCACAACGTGGTGGTGGATCACGCCGGGAACCTCTCCAGTCTGTACGGGCACCTGCGGGTACGGTCCAGCGTGCGCGTGGGGCAGAAGGTCACGCGCGGACATGTCATCGGCGAGAGCGGGGACTCGCAGGGCACCTGCGTGAGCGCACCGCACCTGCACCTGGAACTGCGGGACCGCTCGCATCAGCGCTTCTTCAACCCGCTGCCGTTCATCGCGGCGGACTGGAATTCGCTGGCGCTGGCCGGGAGTTTCGGGCGGGGCTACGAGTACGACCTGGAGCGTCCCCGGCGCTGGCAGACGCCGGATTCACAGCCTGCCGCGCTGCGGGGCGGGGCGCTGCTGAACGAGTACCGCCAGCCCTGGCCGCCCGCCCCCGGAGGGGCGAGGTGAGGCGCGCCGCCCTGGCCCTCGCGGCCCTGCTGTCCGGTGTGGTGGAGGCCGCCACGCTGCCGTCCCGCGCGGTCCTGGGGGGCGAGTGCTGCCCCGGCGTGGTGTGGACGCCGGATTCCCGCGCGCTGCTGTTCCTGGATGGTCCCCCGGCGCGCGGCTCGACCGGCATCTATCAGGTGGCTGCGACCGGGGGCGAGGTCACGCGGCGGTTTTCCAGCGTGGCGTTCTTCTCCCCGGCACTGAAGTGGGCGGTGCGGCCCGGCGCGGGCGAGGCGACTACCCTGGAACGCCTCGCGGACGGGCGGCGGTTTACGCTGCCCACCTACGGCTCGGACGTGACCTGGACGCGCAGTGAGACGCGGCTGGCGTACGCGCGCAGCGACACGAGCGGCAACTACGACCGCCGGGTCACGCGGGTATTCGTCGCGGACGTATTCGGCGCATCCCGGCTGGTGGCGACCTTATCCGGCGGCAGCATTCACGGCTGGCTGGACGACACGACCCTGCTCCTGAGCGGCAAGCCCAGCGCCGGGGCGCGGGACCGCGAACTGTTCACCCTGAACACCGGCACGGGCGCGCGCCGCACCCTCAGGACCGCGCTGGGCTTCCGCTCGGTGACGCTCAGTGCAGACGGGCGGCAGGTCGCGTACACGGTGTCGTTCGACAGTGCCGCCCGCAACGGCCTGTGGGTGCAGGGGACCGCCAGCGGCAGCCCGCGCGAACTGAGCGTGTTCGGCTCGTACCGCTGGCGGGACGCCACGCGCCTGCTGCTGATTCCGCTGAGCACGGCGGGCGGCCCGCACACGCTGCGGCAGTACGACGTGACCGCGAACGCCTGGAAGACCCTGGGGGACCTGGGCGATCAGGTGAGACTGGCGGACTGGTCGGTGAGCCCGGATGGCCGCCTGATGAACTACCTCAGCGCCCGGGACGGGAACGTGCGCGTGCTGACCTTGCCGTAATGAAGGATGAGGCTGAGGGTCATAGCAGAATCCCGGCCTGACCTGATACACTGTCTCGTTTCCGAAGCGCAGGGGCGACCTTACGCACGCAACGTAACTTTCCGGCGGCCCGCCGCACGCACGCCAGGCCGCGCACGAGGAGCCACACCTTGCAGAACAACCTGATCGTGAAGGGCGCGAAGGCCCACAACCTCAAGGACATCACGGTGGAACTCCCCCGCGACCAGTTCGTGGTGATCACCGGCGTGTCCGGCAGCGGCAAGAGCACCCTGGCCTTCGACACCATCTACGCCGAGGGCCAGCGCCGCTACGTCGAGAGCCTCTCGGCCTACGCCCGCCAGTTCCTGGGCCTGATGGAGAAACCCGACGTCGAGAGCATCACCGGCCTCTCCCCGGCCATCTCCATCGACCAGAAAACCACCAGCCACAACCCCCGCTCCACGGTCGGCACCGTCACCGAGATCCACGATTACCTGCGGTTGCTGTACGCCCGCGTGGGCACCCCGTACTGCCCGGTGTGCGGCCGCAAGATCGAGAAGCAGAGCCCCAGCGAGATCACCGACCGCCTGCTGGCGGGTTTTCCCGACAAGCGCGCCATCCTGCTCGCCCCGGTCGTGCGCGGCCGCAAGGGCGAGTACCGCAAGCTGTTCGCCGACCTGCGCCGCGAGGGCTTCGCGCGCGTGCGGGTGGACGGCACGCTGTACGAACTGGAAGAAGCCGAGAAGCTGAAGCTGGAGAAGTTCGAGAAGCACGACGTGGACGTGGTCATCGACCGCGTGACGCTGCGCGAGGGCGACCGCAGCCGCATCGCCGAGAGCGTCGAACTGGGCCTGCGCCGCGGCGAGAGCCTGCTGCGCGTTCTCATGCCCGATGGGGGCGAGGACGGCGGGGCGCACGAGGAACTGTACTCCGAGAAGTTCGCCTGCCCCGAACACGGCAGCGTGCTGGAGGAACTCGAACCCCGCTCGTTCTCCTTCAACTCGCCGTACGGCGCGTGCGGGGACTGCGCGGGCCTGGGCAGCAAGCAGGAGTTCAGCCCGGACCAGATCATAGACGACAAGCTCTCCATCGCCGAGGGCGCGATCCTCCCGTGGAGCAAGAAGGGCACGGGTGGCGGGGTGTACTACTGGGACAAACTCCAGGCGCTGGCCGAGCACATGGGTTTCAGCGTGAAGACCCCCTGGCGCGACCTGCCCAAGGCGGCGCACGACGCGATCCTGCGCGGTCCCGGCGCGCCGTTCGAGGTCGTGTACCGCCGCGCGGGCAAGGAAACCATGCGCTTCATGACCGAGTTCGAGGGCGTCATCCCGAACCTGGAACGCCGCTACGCCGACACGGAAAGCGACTTCATGCGCGAAAAACTGGAAGAGCTCATGGAACTCCAGCCGTGCCCCACCTGCGGCGGCACCCGCTACAAACCCGAGATCCTCGCGGTGCGCGTGGGCGGCCTGAACATCAGCCAGGCGAGCGGCATGAGCGTCCTGGACGCCGACACCTTCTTCCGTGCCCTGCAGGGCGGTGGGCTGGACCACGCGGCCATCGAGCCGTTTCTGAAGGGCCACCTGGGCGGCAGCGCGAAGGCGCACGGCCCGCGCCACTACGAGTACGTGCTGAACGACTTCGGCTCGGCCGTCGCCGCGCCCATCCTGAAGGCCATCCGCACCCGCCTGAAGTTCCTGGTGGACGTGGGCCTGGACTACCTGAGCCTGGACCGCACCGCGAACACCCTGTCGGGCGGGGAGGCGCAGCGCATCCGCCTCGCCACGCAGGTGGGCAGCGGTCTGACCGGCGTGCTGTACGTGCTGGACGAACCCTCAATCGGCCTGCACCCCAAGGACAACCACCGCCTGATCGGTACGCTGAAGCACCTGCGCGACCTGGGCAACACCCTGATCGTCGTCGAGCACGACGAGGACACCATGATGGACGCCGACTACCTCGTGGACATGGGCCCCGGCGCCGGCGTCCACGGCGGGCAGGTCGTGGCCTTCGGCACCCCGGAGCAGGTGAAGAAGGACAGGAACAGCCTGACCGGGAAGTACCTGCGCGGCGAACTGAAGATCGAGGTCCCGAAGAGCCGCCGCCGCGGCAACGGCAGGGACCTGCGAGTCGTCGGCGCGCGCGAACACAACCTCCAGAACGTGTCCATCGACATTCCGCTGGGCACCATGACGGTCGTGACCGGCCCGTCGGGCAGCGGCAAGAGCACTCTGATCCACGACATCCTGCACGCCACCCTGGCGCGCGAACTGAACGGCGCGAAGACCACACCCGGCAGATATGACCGCATCGAGGGCATGGAGCATCTGGACAAGGTCATCGAGATCGACCAGAGCCCCATCGGCCGCACGCCGCGCAGCAACCCCGCCACGTACACCGGCGTGTTCACCGAGATCCGCGACCTGTTCACCCGCACGCCCGAGGCGCGGCGGCGCGGCTATCAGGCCGGGCGGTTCTCCTTCAACGTGAAGGGCGGCCGCTGCGAGCACTGCAAGGGCGACGGCGTCATGAAGATCGAGATGAACTTCCTGCCCGACATCTACGTGCCGTGCGAGGTCTGCAAGGGCGCGCGCTACAACCGCGAGACGCTGGAAGTCAAATACAACGGCAAGACCATCGCTGACGTCCTGGACCTGACTGTCGAGGACGCCCAGAGCTTCTTCGAGGCGATTCCGGCCATCGAACGCAAGATGACGCTGCTGTGCGACGTGGGCCTGGGCTACATGAAGATCGGGCAGCCCAGCACCACCCTCTCCGGCGGGGAGGCGCAGCGCATCAAGCTCGCCACCGAACTCAGCAAGCGGCCCACCGGGAAGACCATCTACATCCTCGACGAGCCCACCACGGGCCTGCACTTCGAGGACGTCCGCAAGCTCATGGAGGTGCTGCAACGCCTCGTGGAGGGCGGCAACACCCTGGTGATCATCGAGCACAACCTCGACGTCATGAAGTGCGCCGACCACATCATCGACCTGGGCCCCGAGGGCGGCGTGCGCGGCGGCACCGTCGTCGCCACCGGCACCCCCGAGGAGATGGCCGCGCACCCCACCAGCCACACCGGCGAGTACCTGCGCCGCGTGCCCGGCATCGTGGCCGCCCAGCCCAGAACAGCTCAGCCCGGCGCCACCGCTGCGCCAGCCGAGCCCGAGACCGCCCCCAAGAAGGCCAGACGCGCCCCGAAGAAGACGGCCGCCAAGGAGCCGGAACTGGTCGGCGCGGCCCCCACCCGCAAGGGGCGTGCTAAGAAAGAAAGCGCATGACCGCGCCCGACTCTGCCCCCGCTCCCCAGCCCACCCCGCCGGTCACCCCGGCGGCCGCGCCTGCCCGCACCCGCCGGGCCCGGCGTGGCCGCCGGCCGGACGCGCCGCCCCCGCGCATCACGCCGGGCCGCGCCCTGGCACACCTGCTGGGCGGCCTGATCACCCTGGCCGTGCTCGCGTACTTTCAGTGGACGCCGGGCGAGTGGCCGGTGCGCCTGCTGACGTGGGTGGCGCTGACCATCATCGCGGACGAGTTCGACGGCTGGTACGGCTACGCGGCCCTGCTGCTGGGCGGCCTGGGGTACTTCAGTCCCGTCCCGCCCCCGGAGCAGTGGAGCGTGATCCTGCCCCTGGTGGGCGGCGCGCTGGCGGGCGTGCTGCTCATCAAGCACTCCGGCGGGCTGTTCGTGCTGCCGTTCGCGGCCGCGCTGTACGCCGCTGTGATTGTGGGCATGGGCCGCTTCGCCACCACCCTCGATCACGGCCTGACCCTGCCCACCAACGAGGCCTTCCAGCGGACCGCGCTGATCGCCATGGTCATCGGCCTGAGCGTCAGCGCCGTGCGGCGGATCGTGAGCCTGATCCTGCGCTCCCGCGCCCGCCGCGCCCAGCGGGCCGCCGCCCTGAACGCCTGACCGGTCACGCCGCGCCGCCCTGGCCACTCGCCGGGGCGGTGTTCTCACGTCACGAGGGGCACGCGCCCACCGTGCCCGCGTTACACTGCCCCCAGTCATGACCGCCAACAGCAACCCCAACCGCATGTTCCTGGTGATCGGCACGCTGATCGCCGCCGTCCTCATCGGCCTGGCCGTGTTCGCCATCCAGGGCAAACCCGCCCAGGGCAGCGCCACCTTCGACCTGACGGGCGTGCCCTTCGCCGGGCAGGACAGCGCCCCGGTGGACGTCGTGGTCGTCGAGGACTTCAAGTGCCCGGTGTGCAAGAACTTCGAGGAAACCGTCGCGCCCGAACTGAAAACCAAGTACGTGGACACCGGCAAGATCAAGCAGTACTCCCTGCTGTGGCCGTTCCTGGCCGAGGCGCGCAGCCTCTCCACGGATGACAGCAAACTGGCCGCGCAGGCCGCCATGTGCGTCTACGACCAGGGCGGGAACGACGCCTTCAACGCCTTCAAGGCCATCCTGTTCCGCGCGCAGGGCGACGAGAACACCGTCTGGGCCACCAAGAGCCGCCTGAAGGAACTCGCCGGGAACCTCGAGAACCTGGATCAGAGCAAGTTCGCCACCTGCCTGGATTCTGACGTCACCGCCGCCCGCGTGGACGCCATGGAAGCGCAGGTGAACAAGGCCCGCGTGACCGGCACGCCCACCGTGTTCGTGAACGGCAAGCAGACGGACGCGACCGTGGCCGACATCAGCGCCGCCATCGACGCCGCGAAGTAAGCACGTGAGCCGCGACAACCGCCTGTACGCCGCGTGGGTCGTGTCCCTGATCGCCACGCTGGGCAGCCTGTACTTCAGCGAGATCCGTCACTTCAACCCCTGCATCCTGTGCTGGTTCCAGCGCATCTGCATGTACCCGCTGGCCATCATCCTGGGCGTCGCGGCCCTCAGCGGCGACCTGCGCGTGCGCCGCTACGCGCTGCCCCTGGCCGGGATAGGCGTGCTGATCGCGCTGTACCAGAATCTCGAAACGTGGGGTGTCGTGCCGACCCTGCGCGCCTGCACCGCCGACCCCAGTGCGTCGTGCGGCACGCCCTGGCCCGTGTGGGGCATGAACTCCCCGCTGAACACCGTCATCACCATTCCGGTGCTGAGCATGATCGCCTTCACGCTGATCATCGCCCTGCTGAGCTGGCGCCGCACGCGCACCATCTGAGGGACGGGCGCGGCAAGCGGGGCGCGGGGGATTCGACCTCCCCGCGCCCTGCTTCTGACCGCCTAGACCGGGCGGCCGGCCATCATGAACGACGCGGTCATCCCGCCGTCCACCGGCACGATCGCGCCGGTCATGAACGCGGCTTCCTCGCTGCCCAGGAAGTACACGACCTGCGCCACCTCGCGCGGCGTACCCAGGCGGCGCAGGGCGTGCAGGTCCTCGTAATCCCGGCGGGTCTGTTCGGGGTCGTCGCTCTCCGTGATGCTCTGGAGGACCGCTTCGGTGCTGATTGCGCCTGGCGCCACGGCGTTCACCCGCAGGCCGTGTGGCGCGAGGTCCAGCGCCATCGCGCGGGTCAGGTTCACGAGGCCGCCCTTGCTGGCGTTGTACGCCGCGTTGCCCGGTTCGGCGAACAGGCCCTGCACGCTCGCCACGTTCACGACCGCCGCCCCGCGCGGCAGCAGGTCCACCAGGGCCCGCGTCAGCAGCAGCGGCGCGGTCAGGTTCACGTTCAGCGTCCGCGCCCAGCCGCGCTCGCTGACGTCCAGCACGCTGCCGTGCGCACCCTGAAACGCGGCGTTGTTCACGAGCACCTGCACGCCGCCCATCTCCCGCGCGGCCCGCACGATCCGCTCGCGCCCGGCGGCGGTACTCACGTCCGCCTTCACGCGCCGCTGCCCCCGCAGGTTCGGCGGGAGGCTCAGATCGGCGCTCAGCACCCGCCACCCCCGCTCCGCGTACAGTTCCGCGATCGCCCGCCCGATTCCCCGCGCTGCCCCTGTGACCACCACACCGTTCGAAGCGTCCGTCATGCCCCCAGTGTCAGGGACGTGTGTTCAGACGCCGCAGAGGCATAAGGCACGCTCAACGGTTGAGCTGATGCGGCGCGGGACAGGTGAGTCAGTGGCCGGCGAAGAGGCCCGCCACTGCGCGTGCAGCAGACGGGCCTCTGTCCGTGTGGTTCAGGCGCTGGGCGTCACCAGTCCTGACGCCGCGCGGGTTTACTTGCGGCTGGCTTCGATGAGCGCGGGGACGATCTCGTTGATGTCACCGACGATGCCGTAGTCCGCCACTTTGAAGATCGGGGCTTCGGCGTCCTTGTTGATGGCGATGATGTTCTTGCTCTTGCCCATGCCGGACAGGTGCTGCACGGCGCCGCTGACGCCCAGCGCAATGTACGCCTTGGGCTGCACGGTCTTGCCGGTCTGACCGACCTGCTCGGCGTAGGGGCGCCAGCCGGCGTCCACCACGGCGCGCGTGGCGCCGACGCCCGCGCCCAGATTGTCCGCGAGCGCCTCGACGTAGCGGCTGAAGTTCTCAGGGCTGCCCACGCCGCGCCCGCCGGTGACGATCACGTCGGCTTCGGTCAGGGCGACGCGGCTGCTCTTCTCGACGCTCTTGCCAGTCACCTCGACACGCGCGGCGGGCAGGGAGAGTTCCACGTCGTACTGCTCGCCCGCCGCTGCGGCGGGAGGGGCAGGCGCGAACGAGCCGGGTTTGACGGTCACGACGACCAGCCCGTCGGCATCGACCGTCTCAGTCACGCGGGCCAGGAAGGTGTAGCGCTGCGCCTGAAGGGCCGCGCCGTTGCTGCTTAGCTTGGTGGCGTCCTCAAGGTACGCGGCGTCCAGTTTCACGGCCACGCGGGGGGCGTACTCGCGGCCGGAGCGGCTGCCGCCAATGATGACGGTATGCGCTTCGCCTTCCTGCGCGATCTGCGTAGTGGCGGCGGCCCAGACCTCGGCGTTGTACGTGGCCAGCTCGGGCATGTCCGCCACGAGGACCTGGTCGGCCACGGCGGCGGCCTCGTTGGCGACAGCGGCGATGTTCTGGCCCAGTACGAGCAGGGTGATGGGGCCCTCGCGCCCGGACTCGCGGGCGGCGGTGACCATTTCCAGGGTGGCTTTCGCCAGTTTCCCGGCGGTGTGTTCAGCGACGATCAGAATCATGCGATCACCTTGGCTTCGTTGCGAAGCAGGTCGAGAAGCTGCTGGGCGGCGGCCTGGGCGTCCTTGCCGTCGATCATGCGGTTCAGGCGGGCGCGGGTCTGGATCTCCGCGTTCACGGTGCGCACCTTGCTGCTCAGGCCGTAGCCGGCGGGGTCGTCCTTGCGGAGTTCCTTCTTCTTGGCCTTCATGATGTTCGGCAGGGTGGGGTAGCGGGGTTCGTTGAGGCCCTGCTGCGTGGTCACCACGACGGGCAGGGTGGCGCGGAAGCTCTCGTTGCCGTCATCGACGTCGTGGCGGCCAGTGAGGGTCTCGCCGTCGAGTTTCAGTTCGTTCGTCCAGGTGAGCTGGGGCCAGCCCAGGCGCTCGGCGCTGGCGGCGCCCAGAGCCTGGGAGTCCCAGTCGGCTTCCTGACCGCCGACCAGGATCAGCGAGGCGTTCTCGGCCTGCGCGACCTGCGCGACGACGCGGCTGAGCGTCACGGCGTCAAATTTCTCGTCGGTCTCCACGTGGATGGCGCGGTCGACGCCCATGGCCAGGGCGGTCCGCAGCGCGTCCTCGTTGCGTTTGGGCCCGATGGCCAGCGCGATGATCTGCTCGACGGGCGCGCCGCTCTCGCGCAGGCGCAGGGCTTCTTCCACGCCGTACTCGTCCATGCCGTCGATGACGAGGGTGGCGCCGTCGAGGTCGACCTGCTGGGCGTTGATCTTGACGCGCGCTTCGGCGTCAGGGACTTGTCGGACTAGGGTCAGGATGTTCATGGAGCCTCCGGGGAGTATCTGCACACACGGCTGGTGCGGGTCGGCGGGTGGTGCCGGTCGCTCCAGCATGCCAAATTGGACTGAGTTCAAGTTTAGCAGATCGGGACGCCCCGGACGCAAGCGCATTGAGGTCCACTCAGAACCAAACCAGACGGCCAGAATTTAAGCCTGCCCTCATGCAGGCCACGACTCCTTCATGATTCCTCAGACCTTAATCTTCAGTCACCCAGACTGAGAGGACCTCTCACGTTCAGGCCCGACGCTACCACTCATGAAGACCCTGCTGCCCGCCGCCCTGCTGACCATCGCCGCCACCACCGCCACCGCCGGCGCCCAGAGCCTGAACGGCCTCGAACTCGGCCTCACCGGCGGCTACGCCAGCGGCCTCAGCGGCGAAATCTTCGTCCACGCCCCCAACGTCGCCGGCCCCGTCGGCATCAAGGCCGGCCTCGCCTACACCCGCGCCTCCGACGCCATCAACGACAGCAGCGACCTCGGCGTTGGCACCTTCGGCAGCTACAAGGCCAACGGCGCCACCGAGTACGGCAGCCACACCACCGCCTCCCTGGACGCCACGTACGGCATGGGCGAACTCAGCCCCGGCGTGGACGCCACCCTCTACGGCGGTGCCCGCTACGGCATGTTCCGCAGCACCGAAGACTACGGTGCTACCGGCTCCACGACCTACAGCGCCAGCGCCTTCGGTATCGGCGCGGGCGTCATGGTCAGCTACGCACTGACCGGGAACCTGAGCCTCGTCGGCGACCTCGGCGTGGACCAGTACTTCAAGTCCAACATCAACGTGACCGGGACCAACACCGACTCCACCACCATCGCCCGCAACGACGCCCTGTACCCCAGCATCGACAACCGCTTCGTGCGCCCTGGCACGGTCTTCAAGGCCCGCATCGGCGTGAAGACCAGCTACTGATCCCCTGAATCCACCGGACCGGCTCCTGTCACAGGGGCCGGTCTCTCTTTGCTCGCCAGGTGGTGGCGCAGCACCTCGAACGCTGCTACCACGCGCGGGAACCCCAGGTACGGCACGCAGAGCATCAGGGCGTCGCGCACTTCTGCTTCCGTTGCCCCGGCGTTCAGCGCCCCGCGAATGTGGGTGCGCAGTTCTGGCGGGCTGCCCAGTGAGACCAGCAGGGTGCACGCAATGAGTTCTTTCACCTTCAGGTCCAGTGCGGGCCGGTCGTACACGGTGTCGTACGCGAAATCCCGGATGTACGCGCCCAGGTCGGGGTCCAGGTCATCCAGGCGCTGCTGGATGCGCGGCTGCTGGGTGCCGAAGATCACGTCACGGGCGCGGGGTGCAGTGTCGTCTTTCACGGCCCCAGGGTACCGGGGCGAGCGCACCTGAATGGGCAAGAAAGAGGGCCGTCAGGACCAGCGAGCTACAGTCCCAGATGTGGAACAGGTGGGCGCAGATCGTAAGGTTTCCCCAGCCTTCCGCCAGGAGGCGGCGCTACCCTACACTCAGGCTGTCACCACCCGCTTCACCCGGCCCGCGCCGCGACAGCCGCTCTGTCCCTGACACCGCTCACTGCGCCCCTGTCGCGCTTTCCCTAGGGGGTTCCCATGAACCGATACGACGACCGCGCCCGCCTCGTGTTCCACTACGCCCGCGAGGAAGGCAACCGCCTGGGGCACGCCATGGTCGGCCCCGAACACCTCCTGCTGGGCCTGATGCGCGAGGGCGGCACTGCCGCCAGCATCCTCGGTGAGTTCGGCGCGTCCCTGGACGGCCTGCGCCGCCGCGTGGAGGAGATCATCGGCCGCGGCGAAGGCAACCGCCTGAACGATGCGCCCAGCATCACGCCCCGCGCCCGCCGCGTCATGGAACTCGCGTCCAGCGAGGCCCGCGCCCTGGGTGCCCAGGTGACCAGTACCGAGCACATCCTGCTGGGCATCATCCGCGAGGGTGACGGCGTGGCCTTCCGCATCCTGCAGGAACTTACCAAGGACGTGGACACCATCCGCTGGCGCATCCTCGCGCAGGGTGAGGGTGCGGGCAGCAAACCCGCCAAGCCGGTTGCCACGCCCTTCCTCGACGAGTACGGCCGCGACCTGACGAAGTGGGCCCGCGAGGGCAAACTCGACCCCGTCATCGGGCGCAGCGAGGAGATACGCCGCGTCACGCAGATCCTCACGCGCCGCACGAAAAACAACCCCGTGCTGATCGGGGACCCCGGCGTCGGCAAGACCGCCATCGTCGAGGGCCTCGCTCTCGCCATTCACGAGAAGCGCACCCCGCCCAACCTCCACAACGTCCGTCTGGTCAGCCTGGACCTGAGCGGCGTCGTGGCCGGCACCAAGTACCGCGGGGAGTTCGAGGAACGCCTGCGGCAGATCATCGAGGAGCTGCGCAACGCGAAGGTCATGGCCTTCATCGACGAGCTGCACACCCTGGTGGGCGCGGGCGGCGCCGAGGGCACGCTGGACGCCGCGAACATCCTCAAGCCCGCGTTGAGCCGCGGTGAGATTCAGGTGATCGGCGCGACCACCACCGGCGAGTACCACCGCTACATCGAGAAGGACGCCGCCCTGGAACGCCGCTTCCAGCCGGTGATCGTGCTGGAACCCAGCCCCGCCGAGACGCTGCAGATCCTGCGCGGCCTGAAACCCAAGTACGAGGAACACCACGGTGTGCAGATCCCAGAACAGGCGCTGGAACTCGCCGTGCGCATCGGCGAGCGGAGCCTGCCGGGCCGCAACTTCCCAGACAAGGCCATCGACCTGATCGACGAGGCCGCCAGCCGCGTCCGCCTGAACATGAGTGTCGGCCTGCCCGTCGCGGAGACCGAGGACGGCGAACCGTACGTGACCCGCGAGGACATCGAAAGCGTCATCAACTCCATGGGCGGCATCTACTCCGAGGAAACTGCCGCGCAACTGGTCGACCTGGAACAGCAGTTGCAGGATCAGGTGTACGGCCAGCCGGACGCGATCCGCGCGCTGAGTTCCGCGCTGCGCCGCGCCCGCGTGGGCCTGGGCGGCCGCACCCGCGTCGCCGCGAGCTTCCTGTTCGTCGGGTCCAGCGGCGTCGGCAAGACCCACCTCGCCAAGGCGCTGGCCCGCACGCTGTTCGGCAGTGAACGCAGCCTGATCCGCATGGACATGAGCGAATTCCAGGAAAGCCACTCGGTCAGCAAACTGATCGGCTCGCCTCCCGGGTATGTGGGCTTCGAACAGGGCGGTCGCCTCACGGAAGCCGTGCGCCGCCAGCCGTTCAGCGTGATCCTCCTCGACGAGATCGAGAAGGCCCACCCGGACGTGTATAACACCTTTCTGCAGGTTCTCGACGACGGCCGCCTGACCGACGGCCTGGGCCGCACCGTGGACTTCCGCCGGACGATCATCATCATGACCAGCAACACCGGCTTTAACGTGAACCCCACCGTGGGCTTCAGCCCCGTCACGCCGGACAACAACCAGCCGCTGCGGCACATCTTCACGCCGGAATTCCTGGACCGTCTGGACGAAGTCATCCGCTTCCGCAGCCTCGGCGAGGAAGAACTCGTGCGGGTCGCGCAGCAGCTGATGGGCGAGATGCGCGAAGAACTCGCCAGCCGCGAACTGACCGTCACCTTCGACCCCGCCATCGCCGCGTGGCTGGTGGGTAAACTCAAGTCCCGCAGCCCCAAACACGCCGTCGGCAGCAGCCGTCAGCTGCGCACCCTGGTCCGCGAGGAGATCGAGGACCCACTGGCGCTGGAACTCGCCAGCAACCACGGCGAGGAAGTCCGCGTCGTGCTCGGCCAGGACGGCATCCAGTTCGAGAAGGGCGAGGAAGCCGCCACCCGCCAGATCCTGGCGTAAACTCCGACCTGCCTCGGCAGCCCGCCGCGCCCCGAGCGCCGGCGGGCTGTTTGTTGCGGCAACCCAGCGGGCGTTCCGCGCGTAAGAGAGTCACATGAAACGCATGCATGCCGCGCTGTGCGCCGCCCTGGCCCTCGCGGTCGGCCGAGACGCCCCCCATGACCAGACCCTGCGCGACTACCGCGCCGTGTCCCTGGCGGGCTTCACGGTGCTGGTCTCCCCGGACACCCAGGCCGACCCGGCCACCTGGGAGCGGTTGGAATGGCGGTTGGAGGACACGCTGCGCGAGGCGAGAGCGGCGCTGCCCCCCCATGCGCGGCGCGAACTGGCCGGCGTGCGCATCTGGGTCGAGGGCAGCCGGGCGACCGCCGACGCCTTCCACACCGCCTATTACATCCGCCGCGCGGCCCCGGCCGGGGTGGCCAGCCGGGGCGACATCCTGATCACGCAGCCGCAGGCTTTCATCCAGGGCTTCGGTCAGGGGAACGTCCTGCTGCACGAACTGGCCCATGCCTTCGACGACCGCCAGTACGGCATGCAGAATCCGGCGGTGCAGGCGGCGTTCGAGCAGGCCCGCCGCGCCGGGCTGTATCAGAACGGCGAGTGGACCCCCTACGCTGTCACGAACGCCCGCGAGTACTTCGCGGAGCTGAGCAGCGCATACTTCCTGCGCATGAGCGCGCCGCCCCTGGACCGCGCCCGCCTGAAACGCCTGGACCCGGCCGGGTACGCGGCCATCGAGGCCGCGTGGTCCGGTGAGGCGGACCGGTAGACGAGCGGCGTTCCGGGACTCCGGGAACCATCGGATGGCCGCGCGTCCGGTAGCATGGCGGGATGACGAAGAGCATCCTTGATTTCCAGGACGAACACGGCCGCATCACCGGGTGGCCCAGCGACCGCCGCCGCGCGCACCAGCTCGCCATCCTTGATTACCTGACGGGCCTGTTCGAGCCTGGCGTGTCCTACGACCAGGGGCAGGCCGAGCAGATCCTCGCCGATCACAGCACCCTGGAAGACCCCAGCTTCCTGCTGACCGAACTCGTGGACGGCGATTACTTGGCCACGCAGGACGGGAACTACTGGCGGGCGGATGGCCGCCCCGGCGCGCGTGGCTAAAGCCCGCACTACCTACGTCTGCACCAGTTGCGGGTACACCAGCGCCAAACCGCTGGGCCGCTGCCCGAACTGCCAGGCGTGGAACTCCTTCGAGGAAGAGGTGCCTGCCGTCACGACCGCTGCCGCGCGCGGCGGGGCGTATGGGGGTGTCACGGGGGGCCGCCTCACGCCGCTGTCCGGGGTGGGGCGCCGCGAGGAGCCCCGTACGCCGAGCGGCATTCCGGAACTCGACCGGGTGCTGGGCGGCGGGCTGGTCGCCGGGGGCGTCACGCTGATCGGCGGGGAGCCCGGCATCGGCAAGAGCACCCTGCTGCTTCAGGTCGCGGATAAGGTCGCGGCGGGGGGCGGGACGGTGCTGTACGTGGCGGGTGAGGAATCCCTGGAGCAGATCCGACTGCGCGCCGACCGACTGGGCGTGAAGGCCGAGATCCAGCTGACCCGCGACACCCGCGCCGAGCACGTGGCGGCACTGATGGCCGAGCACAAGCCCGCGCTGTGTATCGTGGACTCCATCCAGACCGTGACCGTCGAGGGGGACGGCGCGCCGGGCGGCGTAGCGCAGGTCCGCGACGGCACCGCGCTGCTGACCCGCGCCGCGAAGGAAACCGGGACCGCCACCGTCCTCGTGGGGCACGTCACGAAGGACGGCACGGTCGCCGGTCCGAAGGTCATGGAGCACATCGTGGACACCACCGTCTTCCTGGAGACGGTCGGGTCGTATCGCCTGCTGCGCAGCGTGAAGAACCGCTTCGGGCAGGCCGGGGAACTCGGCGTGTTCGAGATGCGGGGCGAGGGCCTCATTGCCGTCGAGAATCCCAGCGCGGCGTTCCTAGCCGAGCGGCCTGTCGGGGTACCCGGCAGCGTTGTCGCGGCCACCATCGACGGGCAGCGCCCCATGCTGCTGGAGGTGCAGGCGCTCGCCAGCAAGACGCCGTACCCGAACGCCCGCCGGGTCGTGGTGGGCCTCGACGCCCGCCGCGTGGACGTCGTCCTGGCCGTGCTGGAACGCCGCCTGGACCTCACGCTGGGCGGACTGGACGTGTACGTGAACCTCGCGGGCGGCCTGAAGGTCCCCGACCCGGGCCTGGACCTCGCGGTGGCGCTGGCGGTGTACTCCGCCGTGGTGGGCCGCGCCCTGCCGGACAGCGTCGCCGTGTTCGGCGAGGTCGGCCTAGCGGGCGAGGTGCGCTCCACCGTCGCCTCCATCCGCCGCGCCGAGGAGGCCCGCCGCGCCGGGTACACTCGCCTGATCGTTCCGCCCGGCCTGGACGGCCACCCCAATGGTGTGAAGAGCGTCGAGGAGGCCGTCGCGCAGGTCTGGGGCGGCGCCCCGGCGTCCGGCCGGAAACCCCGCGCTGCCGCCGAACGGAGCTGAAGGCATGACCGCGATGATGTCCGTCGCGGTCATGCTTCGCCCGTCTCATTCCACGCGCTGATGTGGCTGTCCGCGCAGGGGCCGCGCCGACTGACCTTCACCCTGTCTGGCGGTGGCCCGCGAGTGCGCCGCGTGGGTTTACCGGCTTTGATACCTAGCATGACACCTGTCCTGGGAACGGGGTGTGCAGGCCCTCGCGTCCAGCACACGTCGCCTGATCGTGGCGTGTCCATGCTGGCCTGAGCCGGGGTCGCGCGAGCCTGCGTGCAGGTCACATGAATGGGGGTCGCATCTGCCGGGGGTCGGCGGGTGCGACCCTCGGGTCATGACGAGCGGTGCCGCCGACCACGACCACGCAGCGCATGAACACGGGCACGATAAGCATGACCATGGCGGTCCTGCGTCCGGTCAGGGCGGGCATGACCACAACCACGGCGCGAATGCGAACGCGCGGCAGCTGATGCTGGCGCTGCTGCTCACGGGCGGGTTCCTGATCGTGGAGGTCGTGTACGCGTTCCTGTCCGGTAGTCTGGCGCTGCTGAGCGACGCGGGGCACATGCTGACGGACGCGGCGGCGCTGGGGTTATCCCTGCTGGCGCTGCGGGTGGGTGCGCGTCCCGCAGATGCGCGGCGCACCTTCGGGTACCGCCGGGCAGAGGTGCTGGCTGCCGCGCTGAACGCCGGGGCGCTGTTCGCGGTGGGCATCTACGTGCTGGTGGAGGCCGCGCGCCGCTTCGCGCAGCCGGTCGAGGTGCAGGCCACGCCCATGCTGATCGTGGCGGTGCTGGGGCTGTTCGTGAACCTGATCAGCGCCCGCATCCTGGCCGGGGGGCAGGGGGAGAGCCTGAACATGCGCTCGGCGTACCTGGAAGTCATGGGGGACCTGCTGGGCAGCGTCGCTGTGATCGTCGGCGCTCTGCTGATCCGGTTCACGGGCTGGACGTGGGTGGACCCGCTGCTGGGCGCGGGGATCGGCCTGTGGGTGCTGCCGCGCACCTGGGCGCTGCTGCGCGCCAGCGTAAACGTCCTGCTGGAGGGCGTCCCGCGCGGACTGGACCTGGACGCCCTGCGCGCTGAGCTGCGCGCGCTGCCCGGCGTGGTGGACGTGCACGACCTGCACGTGTGGAGTGTGACGGGCGGCGTGAACAACCTGACGGCTCATCTGGTGGCCCCAGCGGCAGGCGACTCGCTCCTGCGGGAGGTGGAGTCGGTGGCGGCCCGCTTCGGGATTGCGCACAGCACGGTGCAGGTTGAGGGCCCGGATGCTCATGCGGCTGGTGGTCCGGCGCTGCATCCCTGACCGGCTGGGGGAGAGGCATAACCTAGTACGATCGGATTTACTATATGCCTTGACAGGAATATTCCCGAAGTAGCATAATACGGTCAGAACAGAACGCATCAAGAGGAGGTCACGCGCCACTTGAATCACCACACCTTCACCGCCCTGGCCGACCCGCACCGCTTCCAGATCATCGAACTCCTGCGCGAACGGCCCCACAGCGTCGGCGAGATCGCTGACCGCCTCAGCCTGCGCCAGCCGCAGACCTCCAAGCACCTGCGCGTCCTCACGGACGCCGGACTGGTCCACATGGAACCCCAGGCCAACCGCCGCATCGTCCACCTCAGCCCCACCGCCTTTCGCGACCTCGATGACTGGCTCACCCGCTACCGCCCCCTCTGGGAGGAGCGCCTCGACCGGCTGGACGACTACCTGCGCACCCTCCCGCCCGAAGACCCCACGCCTGACCCCACTGAACCCGGAGGTTCCCCATGACGCACGCCACCCTCGACCACCGCATTGAAGACGCCCGCACCCTTGTCCTGGAACGCACGTTCGCCGCCACGCCCGAGCGGGTCTTCGCGGCCTTCACGCAGGCCGAGCACCTGAAGCACTGGTGGGGGCCGCGCGGCTGGACCCTCACCCACTGCACCGTCGATCTGCGCCCCGGCGGACGCTGGCACTACTGCATGACCTGCCAGGACCCCGCGCAGGGCGACTTCTACGGCATGAACAGCTGGGGGCTCGGCGTGTACGAGCGGGTCGAGACCCCCACCCGCCTGACCTACACCTACTATTTCAGCGATGAGCAGGGCGCGGTGAACGAGGCCATGCCCGCCACGCTGGCCGACCTGACCTTCGAGGCCGTGCCCGGCGGCACCCGCGTCACCAGCCGGTCCACGTACGTGCGCCCGGAGGACCTGAAGGCCGTCATGGACATGGGCATGCTTCAGGGCATCAGCGAAACCTGGGACCGTCTCGCCGAGCACCTGGCGTAACCGTCGGCCACACCCGCGTGCCGCATGACCCACGAGACGCCGCTCTTCTGTGGGTCACGCGGCACGCGGCGCGCCTGGGTCACGCCTCGGACTGGGGTTCCCCGCCGCGGTCAGTGGGCGCAGACAGAGCCAGGAAGTTCCGGACGATTACCGACCGCTCCAGCCGCTGTGACGCCAGGGACAGCGTCACGCGCGGGCCCCCGCCCAGCAGGTCGCGGTACACGCAGCCGCGCAGATTCAGGTGCCGCATCGCGGCAGGCACCAGGGACACCCCCAGGCCCGCCGCGACCAGACTGACCACCGACATCATCTGCGGCGCCGTCTGCCCGGGCCGCGCCTCAAAGCCCGCCGCACGGCACGCGGCCAGCACCGCGTCGTGCAGCGCCGGGCCCACCGCGCGCGGCGTGAGGATAAACGGATCGTCCCGCAGCGCCCCCAACGGAATGAGGTCTGCGGGTGCGGCGGGGTGATCCTCAGGCAGCACCGCGACCAGCTCACTGCACGCCACCTCGGTCACGCGGAACTCCTGCTCGTAGTCGGGTGTGGCGCGCACGAACGCGGCGTCCAGCACGTGCGCCCGCAGGTCCGCCACCAGCGCCTCGGTGTTCTTCTCCGTCAGGGTCAGGCTCACCTGGGGGTAGGTGCGCCGGAACGCGCGGATCACGTCCTGCACCGCCGGGTCGATGCCCGCCGCGCCCGTGAAACCCACGCGCAGCGCGCCCGTCTCGCCGCGCGCCGCCCGGCCGGTGTCGAAGGCGGCGCGTTCCAGCTGCGCCGGAATGTCCGCCACGCCGGCCCGGAAGGCGAGGCCCGCCTCGGTCAGTTCCACGCCGCGCGGCGTCCGGTGAAACAGGACCGCTCCCAGGTCGCGTTCCAGCGCGCGGATCTGCGCACTCAGGGGCGGCTGTGCCATGCCCAGCCGCGCGGCGGCGCGCGTGACGTTCCCTTCCTCCGCGACCGTCAGGAAGTACCGCAGCTGCCGCAACTCCATACGCGCAGCATATGGCGATGCCCAGCCGCGCGTATTAGACGTCTGACGGGAAGGGGCCTACAGTCGGGGGCATGACCCTCCTGAGCCCCGCCCATCCCGCCCCGACCCTGACGGGCGCGCAGGTGCGGCGCGGCACACCCGAGTACCGCCGGATCGGCGCGGCGCTGTTCCTCACGGGGTTCAGCGCCTTCTCGCTGATCTACTGCGCGCAGCCGCTCCTGACCGCCTTCACCCGCGACTTTCACGTGACGCCCGCGCAGAGCGCCCTGAGCCTGTCCCTGACGACCGGGTGTCTCGCCCTGTCCATCCTGATCATGAGTGCCGTCGCGGACTCTTTCAGCCGCCGCCGCGTCATGCTGACCTCGCTGCTAGCCGCCGCGCTGCTGAACGGCCTGGCTGCCCTCGCCCCCACCTGGACGCTGCTGCTGCTGTGCCGCGCGCTGGAGGGTCTCGCGCTGGGCGGCGTACCCGCCGTCGCCATGGCGTACCTTGCCGAGGAGATCCACCCCCGCGACCTGGGCGCGGCCATGGGGCAGTACGTGGGGGGCACCGCGTTCGGCGGCATGATGGGCCGCGTCTGCATCGGCCTGCTGGCGGGCGTCACCTCCTGGCACGCGGCGCTGCTCGTCATGGCAGGCGCAGGCCTGCTCAGCGCCGCCGGATTCGCTCTGCTGCTCCCCCCATCGCGTGGCTTCCAGCCGCGTCCCGCCGCGCCGGCCCGCGAGCACCTGCGCCGCTGGGCTGCGCACCTGCGCACCCCGGGCTTGGGCGCGCTGTTCACGCTGGGGTTCCTGAACCTGGGCGTCATGGTCGCCGCGTTCAACTACCTGGGGTTCCGCCTTCACGCCCCGCCGTACGGCCTGAGCGCCGCGGCCATCAGCCTGATCTTCCTGACGTACCTGCTTGGCTCCGCCGCGTCGGGCTGGGGTGGGCGCCTGGCCGACCGTCAGGGCCGCTGCCCCCTGCTCCTGACCGGCCTGCTGCTCAGCGGCGCGGGCCTCGCCCTGACGCTGCTGAGCCCCCTGCCTGTGATCATCCTGGGTGTCACGCTGATCACCGTCGGGTTTTTCGTCACGCACTCGGTGGCTAGCAGCAGCGTTGGCCAGCTCGCCCGGCGTGACAAGGGCCACGCCAGCGCCCTGTACCTGCTCGCGTACTACGCCGGCAGCAGCGTCGTGGGTGTCCTCGGCGGCTGGGTCTGGGCAGCTGGCGGCTGGTCGCTGCTGGTCGAGGTGTGCGCCAGTCTGCTCGTGCTGGGCCTGCTGCTTACCCGCACCGTCCCCCGTACCTGACCGGTGGGGAGGTGAAGCGCCGAGTCAGGCGCGGTCGTGCAGGGTGATGTGGTAGCCGTCCGGGTCGGCGAAGGTGAAGGTGCGGCCGAATGGGCCGTCGATGGGCGCGGTGATGATGCGGTGCCCGCTTCCGGCAAGGGCGTCGTGGATGGCCTGCACGTCGGTGGCGTGGAGCCACAGGGCGGTGCCGATGCCGGGTTGTGCGAGGGCGTTCAGGTCGGTGCCGGGCGCGGGGTCGCGCAGGGCGAAGGCGATGGGCTGCGTGTCGAACACGACCGCGTGGGGCGGCCCGGCGGGCGAGCGGCGCAGGCCGAGGTACTGCTCGTAGAAGGCCTGCGACGCGGTGAGGTCGCGCACCTGGATCGAGATGAAGTCTGGGCCGGTCACGGGCATGGACACTCCTCCTTGTGTCAGTTATCTGACACGAAGATTCTATGTCAGACTCCTGACATGCGTCAAGATCCGCCTGAGGTTCAGCTCGACACCTCCCCCGGCTACCTGCTCAAGGAAGCCGCCAGCGCCCTGCGCACCGCCATGGACGACGTTCTGCGGCCCCTGGGCATGACCGTCACCCACTACGCCTGCCTGGAACTGCTCGCCCAGCGCCCCGGCCTGTCCAACTCCGACCTCGCGCGCGGCACCTTCGTGACCCGCCAGTCCATGAACGTCCTCCTCCAGGCCCTGGAACGCGACGGGCAGGTGGAACGTGCGCCCGAAGCCAGCGTCGGCAAGGTCCTGCCCACCACCCTCACACCCCGCGGCCACGCGCTGCGGGCCCAGGCCAGCGCCGCCGTTCGCGAGGTCGAGCAGCGCATGCTCTCCGGCCTGACCGCGACCGAACAGGCTGACCTGGGCCGCCTTCTGCGCCTCATGATTCACGCGCTCAAAGACAGCCCCCGCGAGCCCTGACCGGGCAACCGCAACAGGGAAGAGGGGACCGGATCACGCAGACCCGGCCCCCTCCGTTGTAGCTGGTTCAGTTCAGCGCGCCCGTCTGAAACTGGAAGTTCGTACCGTCGTAGTCCACGGTCAGGCTGCTGTTGTCCGGTACGTTCCCCTGGAGGATCTCGCGGGCCAGCGGCGTCTCGATCTCGCGGCTGATGGCGCGTTTCAGGGGGCGCGCGCCGAAGGCCGGGTCGTACCCGATCTGTGCCAGACGGTCCTTCGCGGCGCCGGTCAGGTGCAGGCTCACGCGGCGCTCGGCGAGGCGGCGGATCAGGCCGCGCATCTGAATGTCCACGATCCGGTGCAGGTCGGCGGCCGTCAGCGCGTCGAACACGATGATGTCGTCCACGCGGTTCAGGAACTCCGGGCGGAAGTGGCCCTGCAACTCGCCCATCACGGCGTCGCGGATGGCGGTGGCGTCCTCACCGCGGTGCTGCATCTCCAGGATCAGCGGCGAGCCGATGTTGCTCGTCAGGATGATCAGCGTGTTGCGGAAGTCCACCGTGCGGCCCTGCCCGTCGGTCAGGCGGCCGTCGTCGAGCACCTGCAGCAGCACGTTGAACACGTCCGGGTGGGCCTTCTCGATCTCGTCGAACAGCAGCACGGCGTAGGGACGGCGGCGCACGGCCTCGGTCAGCTGGCCGCCCTCCTCGAAGCCCACGTATCCGGGAGGCGCGCCGATCAGGCGGGCGACGGTGTGCTTCTCCATGTACTCGCTCATGTCGATGCGGACCATGGCGTCCTGACTGTCGAACAGGAACTCCGCGAGGGCCTTGGCCAGCTCGGTCTTGCCCACCCCGGTCGGCCCGAGGAACATGAAGCTGCCCAGCGGCCGGTTCGGGTCACTGAGCCCGGCGCGGCTGCGGCGGATGGCGTCCGCGACGCTCACGATCGCGCGGTCCTGCCCGATCACGCGGCCATGCAGCTGCTCTTCCAGCTTCAGGAGTTTCTCGCGTTCGCCCTCCATCAGCTTGTTCACGGGAATCCCGGTCCAGCGGCTCACGACGGACGCGATGTCCTCCTCGGTCACCTGGGTGTGCGCGAACTCGGCGCCCTTGAGCTTCTGCTCCAGCTCGGTGACTTCCTTCTCCAGTTGCGGCAGGCGGCCGTACTCCAGTTCGGCGGCGCGTTGTAGGTCGTAGTCGCGCTTGGCCTTCTCCATGTCGGTGCGCACCTGATCAAGCGCCTCGCGCTTCTCGCGCAGCGCGGCGACCTCGTGCCGCTCGCCCTCCCAGCGGGCGCGGACGTCGGCCAGCTCGTCGGTGATGCCCTTCAGGGCACCCTCGATGTCCAGCAGGCGGTTCTGGCTGTCCTGATCCTTCTCTCGCTTCAGGGCTTCCCGCTCGATCTCCAGCTGGAGCTTGCGGCGTTCGAGCTGGTCGATGCGTTCGGGGCTGCTCTCCAGCGCCATGCGCAGGCGCGCGGCGGACTCGTCGATCAGGTCGATGGCCTTGTCCGGCAGCTGCCGGTCGGTGATGTAGCGGTGCGAGAGCCCCGCGGCGGCGACCAGTGCCGGGTCGGTGATCTCCACGTTGTGGTGGACCTGATAGCGCTCCTTGATGCCGCGCAGGATCGAGATCGTGTCCTCCACGCTGGGTTCGTTCACGAACACCGGCTGGAAGCGGCGTTCCAGGGCGGGGTCCTTCTCGATCTCGCGGTACTCGCTGAGGGTCGTCGCGCCGATCAGGTGCAGTTCACCGCGCGCCAGGGCGGGCTTGAGCATGTTGCCCGCGTCGGGGCTGCCTTCGGTCTTGCCCGCGCCGACGATGGTGTGGATCTCGTCCACGAACAGGATGACCTCGCCCGCCGAGCCGATGACCTCGTCGATGACGCCCTTGAGGCGTTCCTCGAATTCACCGCGGAACTTCGCGCCGGCCAGCAGGCTGCCCATTTCCAGGCTGACGATGCGCTTGTTCTTCAGGCCGTCGGGCACGTCGCCCTTCACGATGCGGATCGCGAGCCCCTCGGCGATGGCGGTCTTGCCCACGCCGGGTTCGCCGATCAGCACGGGGTTGTTCTTCGTGCGGCGCAGGAGGATCTGCATGGCGCGTCGGATCTCCTCGTCGCGGCCGATGACGGGGTCGAATTTGCCGTCGCGGGCGCGCTGCGTGAGGTCGGTGCCGTACTTGGCGAGGGCGTCGAACTGCTGTTCACTGGTTTTGGTCGTCACGGTCTTTCCTTTGCGCTGCTCGTTCACGGCGCGGTTCAGGTCGATTTCGGTGGGCAGCCCCTTGCCGCGGTACTCGCCGCGCAGGGCGAGCAGGAGGGCGTCGGCGGCCACGAACGAGTCGCCGAGCTGCCCGGCCAGGGTATCGGCCTTCTGAAAGGCGCGGGCCAGTGCGGGGTCGAGGTACAGCTGACCCTCGCCGCCCTGCACGCGCGGCAGCTTGGCCAGTTCGGCGTCCAGCGCGGCGCGAATCTGCGTCAGGTCGCCGCCGGCCAGGGTCAGGGCGCGGGCGGCGGTGTCGTTGTCGGTCAGGGTGCGCAGCAGGTGCGCGGGGGTGAGGTTCTGGTGCCCGCTCTGCTGCGCGAGCCCCTGCGCGGCCTGGAGGGCCTGCAGGCTGGCCTCGGTAAAGCGTTCAGGGTTCAAGTGGGGCCTCCGTGGGGTGTGAGTGAGGGGAGTTCATAGGTGGCCTTATTCTGAAACTTGAGTGCAGTCATGTCAAGTTTATTGCGGATTAAGAAAGGTGCTGAACTCTCCCTCCGGCACGCAACGCCCCTGCAACGCCTCCCACCGCACACTGCCCTCAGACCAGCACCCCACAGGAGGCCCACCCATGACGCGCACCCTCGCCACGCTGCTCCTCACCACCCTCAGCCTCACCGTCACAACCGCCGCCGCGCAGAAGACCACCGTCACCATCGGTGGCCAGCCCACCACGCTCGACAGCGTCAAGGTCGGCGGCCGCACCTACGTCGCCCTGGATCAGCTGCAAAAAGCCCTGACCGCTGCGGGCGGCAGCAACCAGCTCGGCGCGGCGGAAGGCTGCCTGAACGAATGGCTGTTCAACGGCACCTGGCGCCTGCGCGTCACCGCCGTCAAGTACGTCCCGGACGCCGGAAACGGCAACTACTACGGCTGGGTGGTCACCACCGAGTTCCGCAACGGCGGCAAACAGGTCCTGAACCTCGCCAACACCGGCATTGAGCAGGGCGTCAGCCTCGCCCTGAAAGACGGCAGCACCAAGGACATCGGCCTGTCCGGCATCGCCTCCGCATTCAGGACCGGCACCGACCTGCCCCCCGGCGCGGGCCTGGTCATGGACCTGCCGTTCTCCTGGCAGGGCGGCACGCCCACCAACGCCCAGATCCAGGCCAATCCGCCCGTCAAGCTCATCGTGCCGGTGGACGTCAGTGCCCTGCGTCGCGGCGGCAGCACCCTGTACAAGACCGTCAACTACGTCAAGGACCCCAGCTTCCGCGTGAACCTCACCTGCAAGAAATGAAGCCCACCCCCCACGCCGCCATCCGACCACACCGATGAACCTCACGGGGTCCAGGGTCCGCTGACGAGTTCCATCATGCCGGTCCCCGTGACCGGCCCGTCCGCCCAGGTGCCCTTCACCTCAATCGGCCCCTCCCAGTACGCGATGCGGGTGCTGCGGCTCAGCAGCTCCTGTTCACGCCGCACCACCCGCACACCCAGGTCGAACTCGTCGGATACCAGCCGCCAGCCCAGCGTGTAGGCGCGCCCGCTGGGTCTGGTCCACACCTCACCCGGCTCGGCCCGCAGGCCCGGCACAGCCCGCGCCCGCCCGTCCGCGTCCACCACGCTGCCGATCAGCTGCGCCACACCCCCGTCCGGGCGGCGCACCCGGTACACCATCAGGTCACGCCCGTCCCCCAGATGCACGCTGAACCAGTCCCACAGCGCCGAGCGGCCCGGAATCTGGTTCCCCCACTGGTGATCCAGCCACGCCTGCCCCCGCACCGCGCGCCCGTTCACCGTGCCGCTTAGATCCAGCCGCGTGATCCCCTGGTAGAACAGCACGCCCGTCTCAGCGCTGCCGCTGTACCCCGGCGGGTGCAGCACCGGCCCCTTCACGGGCGTCAGCGTCAGCTCCAGCGGCCCGGCCTTCAGGGCCAGCGGCGCGGTCGGCTCAGGGCCCGCCTGCGTCAGCGTCCACGCCCCCTGCCTCAGCCGCAGTGGGGGAGAGGCCACCTCACCCGTCCCGGCAGGCTGCTCCAGGAACGTCGGCTGTCCGGTGCGCAGATCCGTCACCGCCACGTGCGAGATCATCAGCGCCGCAGGCAGCCGGGCGTCCTGCACCCGGAACTGCGCCCAGTGCAGCGCCAGCCCCTCGCCGGGCAGATACGCGCTCACGTACCACCACTCCATCGGGTTCGCGTGCGCCCCGAAGTCCGTGGCAGCGGGCAGCTGGACTGGATTCACGACCGACTGCACCGGCGCGCACCCGCTCAGGAGAAGGGCCGCCAGCACCGGACTGAACTTGAGACGCATCGGAATTCAGCCTAACCGACCCGCCGTTCACCTGCTGCCGCAGATGGGTGATCGCCCCCCCTGTCGCGCCGCCTGCACCTGCCGCCCGATATAGCAACCGACCCCCCGGTTTCCCGGAGGGTCGGTTCCGATGCGCTGGGGTTACTCCTCGCCGAGGTACGCCTTGCGGACGCTCTCATCCATGGCGATGTCGTAGGCGTTGCCGGACAGTTTGATCTCACCGGTCTGCAGCACGTACGCGCGGTGCGCGATCTGCAGCGCCATGTTCGCGTTCTGCTCCACGAGCAGCACGGTCGTGCCGCGCTCTTTGTTCAGCTTTACGATGATGTCGAAGATCGCCTCCACGAACAGGGGGGACAGGCCCATGCTGGGCTCGTCCAGCAGCAGCAGGCGGGGCGCGACCATCAGCGCGCGCGCAATGGCGAGCATCTGCTGCTCCCCGCCCGACATGGTGCCGCCCAGCTGATGCTCGCGTTCCTTCAGGCGTGGGAAGAACCCGAAGCCCTCCTGGATGCGGTTCTCGATCACGCTGCGGTCGGTCACGGTGTATGCGCCCACGTCCAGGTTCTCGCGGACACTCATGTCCTTGAAGATCCGGCGGCCCTCGGGCACGTGACTGATGCCCTTTTGCATGATGTGATGCGCGGGAATCCCGGCGATGGTCTGACCCTCGAAGGTCATGGTGCCCGTGCGGGGTTTCATCATGCCGCTGATGGTGCGCAGCGTGGTGGTCTTCCCGGCGCCGTTCCCGCCGATCAGGGCGACGATCTCACCCTCGTTCACGGTCAGGCTGATGCCTTTCAGGGCGTGAATGTGGTCGTAGTACGTGTGGATGTTGTCGAGTTCGAGCATGGGCTTAGGCATGGGGGCGTTCTTCCTTCCCGTAATCGCCGGCGGCGGCGCCGCGGCCCAGGTACGCTTCCATCACGCGCGGGTCGTTCCGCACCTGGTGCGGTTTGCCCTCGGCGATCAGGCTGCCGTAGTCCAGCACGGTGATGTGCTCGGACAGGGTCATCACGAGGCGCATGTCGTGCTCGATCAGGCAGACCGTCACGCCCAGTTCATCACGCACGCGGCGGATCAGGGCCTTCAGGTCCTCGGTCTCGCGGGGGTTCATCCCGGCAGCCGGTTCGTCCAGCAGGATCAGCTTCGGCGTGGTGGCCAGCGCGCGGGCGATCTCCAGCTTGCGCTGGTCCCCGTAGGGGAGGTTGGTGGCCAGTTCGTTGCGCCACTTGCCCAGGCCCACGAAGTCCAGCATGATCCGCGCGGCGTCGCGCGCCTCCTGCTCGCCGTCGTGGAACTTCTTGGTGCGCAGCACGGCGTCCAGGAACCCGCTCTTCAGGCGGCTGTGGCGGCCCACCATGATGTTCTCCTCGCTGGTCATGGTGGAGAACAGGCGGATGTTCTGGAAGGTGCGCGCGATCCCGGCTTCCGTCACCTGATCGGGGCGCAGGCCCACGAGCTCGCGGCCGTCCAGGCGGATGGTGCCCTTGGTCGGCTCGTAGATGCCGGTGATCATGTTGAAGAAGGTGGTCTTGCCCGCGCCGTTGGGCCCGATCACGCTGACGATGCTGCGGTCGGGGATGTTCATGGTCACGTCATTCACGGCGGTCAGACCACCGAAGACCTTCGTAACACCCGCCACTTCGAGGATATTGCCGCTCACCTGCTGCCCCCTGCCTTGTCGTCTTCCTTCACCGGGGCGAGCCCGGCGCTGTACACGTCGCCGCTGGCGTTCGTGAGGGCGCCGGCGTTGCCCTGGGCGCTCTCGTCTTCCTGGTTCTCGTCGTGATGCAGTTCCAGCTGCCTTCGCCGGTTGGGCAGGAGCCCCTCGGGCCTGAGCAGCATCATGGTCACCAGAATCGCGCCGAAGATCAGGCGTTGCAGCTGGCCCGGGTTCACCTGCTGCGGAATACCCAGGTTCGCGGTGGCCTCGCCCAGGCCGGGCAGGATGCGCAGGTTCAGCAGCGTTACGACGGTCGCGCCCAGGATCACGCCGGGGAACGAGCCCATGCCGCCAAGGATGACCATGGACAGAATCGCGATGCTCTGGTTCAGCACGAAGCTCTCGGGGCTGATGAACTGCTGCTTGGCGGCGAAGATCATGCCCATGACCCCGGCGAAGCTTGCGCCGGTCGCGAAGGCGATCAGCTTGGTCTGCATCAGGGGCACGCCCATGGCCTGCGCGGCGACCTCGTCGTCACGGATGGCGACCCACGCGCGGCCGATGCGGCTCTTGTCGAGGCGCACGTTCACGGTCAGGATCAGGCCGATCATGATCAGTACCAGCACGTACAGGAACAGCAGGTAGTACTGGTCTTCGGTGAAGCCCAGCGCGCCCGCCGCCGCGTCGAACCACGGCACGGAGGCGCTCTTGATGGGCGTGATGCCCTGCGAGCCGCCGGTGTACAGGTCCAGGTTGTTGGCCAGCACGCGGATCACTTCACCCAGGCCCAGCGTGATGATCGCCAGGTAGTCGCCCTTGAGTTTCAGGACCGGCAGGCCGATCAGGACGCCCACGGCGGCCGCAGCGAAGATGCTCAGCGCCAGGAACAGCCAGAAGAACCCGGCGTTCAGGCCGCCCGCCAGCCCGTCTGCCTGTGGCGCGAGGAGCACCAGCAGCGCGCGGACGGTCAGGATCACGCCAGCGACCAGACCCACGCTGGCCAGCCGGAAACTCCAGGCGGTCGCGGCTGTGGGAGCGGTGCGGGCGGTCAGGCGGTTGATGTACACCATGCTCGCGGCCGTCACGGCGGTCAGGACCAGCCCGATGGCCAGCGTGCCGGAGTTCGTGCCGCCCGGGTTCTCGCCGAAGTACTTCAGGATCTCCGCGAAGCGCGGGCTGCCCACGATGCCCCAGGTGTACGCGCCCACGGCGAAGAAGGCCACGTACCCCAGGTCAAGCAGGCCCGCGAGGCCCACCACGATGTTCAGGCCCAGGGCCAGCGCGGCGAAGATCATGATCTGGATGCTCAGGTCGAGGAGGCTGGTGTCCTCACGCCCGGCCATGGGCAGCACGAACAGCAGGCTACCCACACCGACCAGGGCCTTCGCCCAGGGTGCGGCGCGCCACAGGTACGCGAACAGGATGTTCGCCAGGAACAGGCTGACCATCAGGGCTTCCACGATGGGGTTGCGCAGGGCGGTGCCCACGCTGCCCAGCTGCGGCAGCAGATCGCCGTTGTGCGAGATCAGCAGGAACGCGCTGGTCACGATGAAGAACAGCACCAGCAGGATCGTGCGGTCGGGCCCGGTCGCCTTCGGTTTCTTGAGGGTGGCGGCGGTCATACTTTCTCCACGTTGCTCTTGCCGAGCAGACCGGTGGGTTTGAAGATCAGGATCAGCACGAGCACGATGAACGCCCCGATGCGCTGGTAACTGGCGTCAATGGCTTCCAGGTTCGCGAGGTGCAGGGCCCCACCGAACACGTTCATCACGCCGATCAGGTTCTGGATGACGCCCAGGGTCAGGCCGCCCAGCACGGCGCCGGGGATTGAGCCGATCCCGCCCAGTACGGCGGCCGTGAAGGCGATGATGCCCGGGTCGAAGCCGCTGTAGGCGTTGACCGTGCCGAACTTCATGCCGAACAGCACGCCGCTGATGCCGCCCAGCGCGCCGCCGATCAGGAAGGTCGCGCTGATCATGCGGTTGGCGTCGATGCCCATCAAGCCCGCGGTGACGCGGTCCTGCGCCACGGCGCGGATCGCCTTGCCCAGGCGGGTGCGGTTCACGAGGTAGTTCAGGACGCCCAGGCTGACCAGCGCCACCACGACCAGAATCACGTCCTTGAGCTGCACGTCCACGCCAATCTGACGCAGGAAGTTGCCCAGGGGCGCGCAGCTGCTCTCGGCGCTGCAGAATTTCGCGGCGAAGCCAGCAGGCAGCGTGTAGGTCAGGTCGAACCGGCCCTGGAAGCCCTCAATGACGCGCAGCACGTCCTGAAGGATCAGGGACACGCCGATCGCGGTGATCAGCGGCACCAGTTTCGGGGCGTTGCGCAGGGGCCGGTAGGCGAGGCGCTCGATGACCACGTTCAGCAGGCCCGAGATGAGCATGGCGGCCAGCAGCGCAATCAGCAGTTTCAGGTACCCGTTCATGTTGACGGGCGCGAGGATACGGAACACTTCAAAGCCAACGACGGCGCCCGTGATGAAGACCTCACTGTGCGCGAAGTTGATGAGCTGGAGTACGCCGTACACCATGGTGTAACCCAGGGCGATGATGGCGTACACAAAGCCCAGTACGAGCCCCCCGACGATCACGTTCGCCAGGAAGGGCAGCAGAGTGGATAGGTCCAAAGCAGCTCAACTCCTTTCATGGGGTGGGGGCGCAGGCCGGTGGAAACGACAGCAGAGGGGGCGGCGCCACAGGAAACGGAGAAACGCAGTGCGGACGTCACGGCAAGTGCCGTGAGGATCTAGCTGGGCAATCAGTCAGTTTTGCGTCAGTTAGCTCGAATGGTAGCGCGTATCACGAAGCGCTGCGGGCCTGCTGTCCGGCCCCGCCGATCAAACAGCTGTTTGAACCAAGGGAAGGGGCCAGGCACGCGGCCCGGCCCCAGGATGGTACGGGGAGGTTGATTGCCCGGCAGGCGGCGCGTCTATACACACCGCCCGGACGGTCACTGCTTGACGGGCTTGACGGGGATGCTGGTGCTGAGCTTGAACTTCCCGGAGGTGACGTTCATCACGTACAGGGTCGCGGCCTTGCGGTCACCGGCGGAGTTGAAGCTGACGTTGCCGGAGAGCAGGCCGGTGAAGCTGCCCTTGCGGATGGCGCTCTCCACCTGCGCGCGGCTGGGCGCCTTGTTGCCATTGGCCCGCACGGCGTTCAGCACGCCCTGCACGACCACCTTGGCGGCGTCGTACCCGAAGGCGCCGAAGCCCTGGGCGTCGTCGTTGAAGGTCTTCTTGTAGTTGGTGGCGAAGACCTTCGCGGCGGGCAGCGCGCTCAGGGGCGCGGCCACGGTCGTGAAGTAGATGTTGTTGGCGTTCGCCTCGCCGACGATCACGGGCAGTTCGCCGCTGTCGAGGCCGTCGCCGCCCACCACGGGGGTATTCAGGCCCGCTTCGCGCAGCTGCTTGATGAACACGCCCACCTGGTTGTAGATGCCGCCGAAGTAGATCGCGTCGGGGTTTGCCAGTTTGATCTTGGCCACGATGCTGGAGAAGTCACTCTTCTCCTCTGTGCCTTCGTTCGCGCTGACGGTCACGCCCTTGGCTTTCAGGGCCTTCTCGACTTCCTTGGCCAGGCCTTCGCCGTAGGCGGTCTTGTCGTTGAGGACGTAGACCTTCTTGGCTTTCAGGTTGCCGCTGATGAAGTTGGCGCCGGCGGGACCCTGCGCGTCGTCACGGGCGACGATGCGGTTCATGTTGCTCAGGCCGCGGTCGGTGACGCCGTTGGCGGTGTTGGCGGGGCTGACCATGGCGACCTTGCTGGCGACCAGGGCGGCGCTGGCGGGGATGGCGACGCCGCTGTTGAGGGTGCCGACGACGGCGAGGATCTGGCGGTCGGCGGCGATCTTGCGGGCGGCGGCGGTGCCGGTGGCGGGGTCAGCCTGGTCGTCGTAGGGGACGAGGACGAGGTCGAAGCCGAGTTTTTTGAACTGGGCTTTGTATTCGTTGACGGCGAGCTGGGCGCCGTTGCGGATCTGGGTGCCGAGGTCGCTCTGGCCGCCGGAGAGGGGGCTGAGGCTGGCGATCTTGATGGTGGTCTGGGCGGAGGCGGTGCCCAGGGCGAGGGCGGCGAGAACGGTCAGGCTCAGTGCGGATTTCTTCATGTGTCCTCCGGATATAAGTGACCCGCGAGCCTGGAGTGCTCGGGGGTTGGGTGTTGAGATGCGGCAATTCTATGAGGGGCTTGATGGTCTGTCAATGCGTTGCTCATGAAAGAACTTGAAATCTTTGCCATGAATCACTGCTGACCTGTCTATATCATTGCCAGAATTATGATTGTCGGAGCAATCAAATTGCGCCCAATGCATTCGGGCGTTCGAGAACGATCATGCCTTCTCGCATTGAGCGCAAGCCGCACAGGTGAGAACCAGCCCAACACACCCGGTGGACGGCCCCAGAAGCCGGTCCGGTTTAAGCTGAACGCAGCATGCCACGGCTCATTCGGACCGGCGCACTCATGTGCCTCCTGACCACCGGTCAGGCCGTCCCAACGCCCTCTCACACAGACACGCTGCTGGACTCGCTGTACCCCCAGCTGGGGCAGCCTGGCCTGAACGTCCTGCACTACGACGTGCGCCTCGACATTCCACAGCCCGGCACACCCGGGCTGCGCAGCGCCGTCACCGTCCTGGCCCGGGCGGACACCGACCTCACGTCAGTCCAGCTGGATTACGCCGGTCCCCAGATTCGCTCGGCCAGCTGGAACGGCGCGCCCGTCCCCTTCCACCGCGACGACAGCACCGACAAACTCATCATCGAGTGGCCCCTGAAACGGGGCGAGCGCGCCACCATCACCGTCACCAGCGAGGGCGAGCCCGCCGGCAAACCGGACCCCACCCTTCCCATGAGTCTCGGCTGGCACAGCGTCCCGGCCACGTCCACCCAGCCGGGCGCGAACTTCGCCTTCAGCGAGCCGGACGGTACCCACACCTTCCTGCCCTGCAACGACCATCCCTCCGACCCGGCCACCTTCACCACCCACCTCACCGTGCCGCAGGGCGTCACGGCCGCCGCCAGCGGGCAGCTTCAGCGCGACCAGCTCAACCCCGACGGCACCCACACCGTCACCTACGCCCTGACCACCCCGGTACCCACCTACGCCCTCAGTGTTCACGTGGGGCAGCTCGATCACGTGCGCCGCCCCGACCTGACCAGCGGCAGCCGGGTGATCGAGCGCCACGACTACTTCCCCAGCAGCGTGCCCGCCGACATCCGCGCCCCCTACGACCGGACCGATCAGATGCTGCGCGTCCTGACCGACTGGTTTGGGCCCTACCCCTTTCAGACCTACGGGTCGGCGGTCGTCACGTCCGACCTGCCCGCGCTGGAAACGGCGACGCTGTCCACCATGCCCGTCAGGTCCAGTCAGGTCCGCGTGATCGTGCACGAACTCGCCCACCAGTGGTTCGGGAACGCCGTCCCCCTGGCCGACTGGAGCGACACCTGGCTGAACGAGGGCTTCGCCACCTACGCCGAGCTGCTCTGGGCCGAAGCGGAAGGAGAGGACCCCACCGCGCTCGTGAGCCGCTGGCGCAGTCAGCTGCAGCGCGGCACGCGGCCCCTGATCGCCACCACCCAGGCCCAGATGTTCGACGCCAGCGCCTACGCCCGCGGCGCCCTCGCCCTGCACGCCCTGCGCACGCACAGCGGCGACCAGGCCTTCCGCGCCTTCCTGCACGAGTACACCCGCACGCGCGCCGCCCGGCCCACCCGCACCGCTGACCTCTTCGCCCTGACGCGCCAGCGGCTGGGCCCGGACGCCTCGGCCCTCCTGCACCGCTGGGTGCAGGACCCCAACCTGCCCGCCAGCCCGTGAGAACCTGACTTTACTGAACCTGAACGCAACCGTGAGCCTGCCGAACGCCGGGGTACGCTCGGCCCATGTGGCCCTTCGGAAAGAGCACAGCGGAGCGTGTCCAGGATGCGCTGAACGAACAACCTCGCCTGAAAGACCTCGGTCTGAAGGTCCAGGAGCGCGGCGGCGCGGTCACCGTGACCGGCATGGTCCCCAACGACCGCTACCTGAACCTCATCCGCGTCATCGCGGAGGGCATCAACGGCGTCAAGAGCGTCGACCTAAGCGGCGTGACCGCGCAGGAGCAGGCCGCGGCACCCGCCCAGCCCGCCCCGGCCGCCCCCACCCCCAGCGTCACTGAAATCGCGCCGACCACCGGCAACATGAACGCCCAGCCGGCCCAGGCCGCGCAGGATATGGACGTGGAGATCGAGGATAGCAGCCGCGTCGCCAAAGCCGTGCTGAAAGCCATCCGCAGCAACGGCGAACTGGCCGATGACCCCATTGACGTCCTGCAGAGCGGCAAGAGCATCATCCTGCGCGGCGTGGTGGACAACGACCACGAGCAGCGCCTCCTGGAACAGGTAGCCCGCGGTGTCGAGGGTGTCAGCGGCGTGGACCTCAGCGGCGTGCGTGTCGCTCAGGGCGCCAAGGAGCTCGCCAAGGACAAGGACCAGGAATCCGGCGACACCGTGTACACCGTCAAGGCGGGCGACAGCCTTTCCGCCATTGCCGAGAAATACTACGGCGACGCCTCGCAGTACAAGAAGATCGCGCACTACAACAACATCAGCAACCCCGACCTGATTCACCCCGGCGACCGCATCCGCATTCCCGGCTGAACTAGACCAGTCAGCACGAGGCCCCCTCCAGTCCGGAGGGGGCCTTCCCGATCACCTCGTCAATCGGTCGCGGCAGGCAGCGGGGCCGAAACCGGATCCTCGAGCCCACTCAGCTGACGGCGCACCTCACGCATTGCGGAGTGAATGACGGCCAGCGCGACACTCATGGTCAGCATGCTGGAAAAGCCGTAACTGACCAGCGGGAGGGGCACCCCCGTCACCGGGAAGATGCCGGCTGCCACGCACAGGTTCACGAACGCCTGCCCCACGATCATGAACATCGCCCCGATCGCCAGGATGCTCGCCCCGTGAATCTCCGGCGTCATGGGCCGCACGCGACTGGCCAGGTGCGCCACGTCCAGCGCGGTCACCACGATCAGCCAGTACGCGAACAGCAGCATCGCCACGCCCAGCAGCCCCGCCGAGAACCCCACCGACGCCACGATCAGGTCTGTGTGATCGCCGAAGTACACGTACCGCAGCCCATCCGGACCCTGACCGGGAATACCCCCGAAATTCAGGTCACGGTGGGCCAGTCCGATCTGATTCAGGCCGGACTCCCGGATCTGCTCGGCATTCTGGTGGGCGCCGATGCGGTCCTTGATGTACGGATGCTTCTCCAGGTAGATGCCGAAGACCGGGATGACCATCATCGTCAGGGCCAGCAGCAGCCCGCTGATGTTACTGATCCGCACGCCCGCCGCGTACATCACGATGATGCCCAGCCCGAACATCAGGACGCTGGTGCCCAGGTCCGGCTCGATCACGACGAGCAGCGTGGTCAGCAGGATCATCAGGGTGGCGCTGATCAGCTTGTTGTGCACGCCCCGCCGCGCGAAGAACGACGCCAGCATGAGGACCAGACCAAGTTTGGCCATCTCGGACGGCTGGAAGCGGATCGGACCGAACTGCAGCCAGCGGCGCGTCGCTTCACTCTCAGCGGTGCCCACCCCAATGAACGGCACCAGCAGCAGCAGCAGCAGGGTCAGGGCCCACACCGCCGGGCCCAGCTTTAGGAACGCGCGGGGCCGCAGGCGGGCGACCAGCAGCGTCAACACCAGCGCCCCCACCGCCTTCAGGCCATGATCGGCGATCATGTCCGGCTCGGCCGTCGCCACGCCCAGCACCCCGAGGCACAGCAGCATGACCTGCGCGATGATCAGCTGGATACTCACGCCCGCACCTCCGCGCCCACCAGGGCCAGCGCCGCCCGGCGGAACGCCTCGCCCCGCGCCTTGTAATCCCGGAACTGATCGAAGCTCGTACCGATGGGGGCCAGCAGCACCGTGCCCTCACCCTCTGGCCCACCCAGGGCGTCCAGTCCAGCCTGCGCGGCGGCGCGCATGGTCGCCTCACCGTCCGCGCCCACCACAGCGCGGTAGGGGAGACCTAGGCCCCGGGCGAGCGCCTCGCCGTCCTCCCCGAACGCGATCACCTGTGCCACCCGCCCGGCCGCCGCCTCACGCAGCGGGGCGAGGTCCGCGCCTTTGTCCCGGCCCCCCACCAGCCACGCAACCGGCGTGGCGGCGCGTTCCAATGCGGCCTGCACCGCGATGGTGCGCGTGGCAATCGAATCCTCCACGAAGCGCACGTTCCCGATGCGGGCGACCGTCTCGAAGCGCCCGGACACCGGCTGCGCCGCGCGCAACGCCCCGGCCAGCACACCCGCATCCACCGGGCGGCCCAGGTGGGTGAGCAGCGCCTCAGCCGCCAGCACCGCCGCCGCCGCGTTCGCCGGGTGCACCCCCTCGGGCAGTTCGGAGGCGTCCATCACCGGCGTGCCGTCCGCCAGCGCGATCCACTGCGGCGTGAAGGGCCGCACCTGCGCCCGGGTCGGCACGCTCAGACCTTCCGGGACAACCAGCACGTCCCCGGACCCCTGACCCGCCGTGATGTTCCGCTTCGCCGCGTGGTACGCCTCGACCGTCCCGTGCCGGTCGAGGTGATCCACCCCCAGGTTCGTGATGACCGCCACTGGCAGCCGCAGCCCGGGCACGCGCTCCAGCTGGAAACTCGACAGCTCCACCACCGCCACCTCGGCGCTGTCCACGATGTCCAGCAGGGGCGGATCGATGTTCCCGCCCTCACGGGCGTTCAGGCCCGCCGCGCGCAGCAGCTGCGCGACCAGCACCGTCGTGCTGCCCTTCCCGGCCGTACCCGTGATCCCCACCATCGGCAAGGCGGGACGCAGACGGGCGGCCAGGACCATCTCGCCGATCACCTCCGCCCCGCGCGATTGCAGGGCCAGCAGATCCGGATGATCAATCGGCACGCCCGGCGCGGCCACCACCACGTCATACGCGCGGCCCGCGTCGCCGCGCGCCCAGCCCAGCTCCGCCATCAGCGCCTCATCGTCCGGCGCGGGCCGCGCGTCCAGCCACTCGCCCCGCACACCGGCCCCCGCCAAGAAGCGCGCCGCCCCGCGCCCACTGCGGCCCAACCCGTACACCAGCACCCTGTCAAGCTTCACGCTCACACCATAGAACACGCGCGGCTCGCCGTGGTGCGTGCAGCACGTGAGAAACCCCCAGCCAGGGCGGGCCGCGGAGCCCAGACCACCCGATGAGGAACAATGAGGCCCGTACCGGTTCCCATCCCCACCCCATCTGGAGGTCCCCCTATGACCCGCACTGCGCGTCTCCTGCCCGCCGCCCTGCTCCTCGCGTCCGCCCTGGCCGGGGGAAGCGAACGACTCGCCCAGACCCTCACGCCCCCCGACACCCGCGCCCCGGTGCGGGAACTCGCGGTCACCGCGCGGCCGGACGGCACTCTTCTGCTGGCCGGCATCATCGACAATGGCCGGTTCAGCAGCGGACGCGGCAGTTCCACCGCGCGGGTGCTGCGCACCTGGGTGAGCGGCCCCGGCGGCTGGACCCCGCTGGGCGGCGTCCTCAACTACCACCAGCCGCGCCCCCTCGCCAGCCTGAACCTCGTCGCCGACGGGCAGGGCGGCGCACTGCTCGCCTGGAACGAGAATTACGCCGACAACGACGTCGTGGAATTCCGGGTCCTGGACGGCGGCACCTGGACCGACTGGGGGGACCGCTATCTGGGTGACGACCTGCCGTACGCCGCCCGCACCCGCGCCGTCGCCCTGTGGAAGGGCCAGCCCTTCCTGGCCTGGGGCGAGTGGCTGCGCGACTCCGGCGGCAGCCAGCTCACGGTCCGCACCTGGAACGACACGCAGGAGAGCTGGGTACGCGGGCCGCGCTTCAACGACCGCACGCAGTTCTCCCGCACGCCCGCCCTGACCGTCACCCAGAAGGGCCAGCCCGTCGTGGCCTGGCTTCAGGGCGAGGTCACCGCCAGCCGCGTCCTTGCCGCCCGCTGGACCGGGCAGGCGTGGCAGCCGCTCGGCGGACCGCTGAACCGCCACGCGCCCGGGTACGTGGCCGCCACGCGCCTCGTCCTTGACGGGCAGGACCGCCCCATCGCCGCGTGGATCGAGGACCACGCCGGGCAGGACACCCTCTACGCTGCCCGCTGGACCGGGCAGAACTGGCACCCACTGGGCGCGCAGGTCAGCCAGAACTTCGCCTCAGCACCAAGCCTGAGCACCGACGACGCCGGACACGCCGCCCTCGCCTGGGTGGAGGAAGTGAACGGCACCGGGCAGGTGCACCTCGCCCGCTGGACCGGCCAGTCATGGACCGACCAGGGCGTCCAGAACCGCGACCCGCGCCGCGACGCCCGCAGCCCCAGCCTCACCACCGCCCCCAACGGGACCCTCACGCTCGCCTGGCGGGAAGACGCCGCAGGAACGTACCGGATCGAACTGCGGCAGTACCCAGGCTTATAAGACGTGGAAGCCGAGGCAGGCGCCCCGGCCTCCCTGACCGTCTGATGATCAGCCCTCTGCGCCAACGGTTTCCGGTTCACGCACCGGGGGCGGCGTGACGGTCAGGCCCGCCTCCGCCTGCGCCCACGCCATGAACGCGTTCAGGCCCCGGCGGAACATCACCGGGCGCTTCTCGCGCTTGCCGAGCTTGCGGGGCTTGCCGGTCTTCTCGTTGATCTCGGCCGGGAGTTCGGGCACGAGCGCCCAGTTCACGTTCATCGGCTGGAAGCCCTTCGGGTTCGCGCTCGCCAGATAACGGGTCAGCCCGCCCAGCATGCTCTCGGCGGGCGGCGTCAGGGGCTGGAGGCCCAGCGCGAGGCGCGCCGCGTTCGTTCCCGCCAGCCAGCCGGTCGCCGCGGATTCCAGGTACCCCTCGGTGCCCGCCAGGACGCCCGCAACCAGCTTCGTCGGGTCGGCCTTCAGTTGCAGTGTGGACTCCAGCACCAGCGGCGCGTTCAGGTAAGTGTTGCGGTGCATCACGCCGTACCGGACGATCTCCGCCCCCTCCAGGCCCGGAATGAGGTTCACGACTGCCTTCTGATCCCCCCACTTCAGGCCCGTCTGGAAGCCCACCAGGGACCACATGCGGCCCTCGCGGTCCTCCTGACGCAGTTGCGCCACCGCGTACGGCCAGCGCCCGGTCTTCGGATCATCCAGGCCCTTGGGCGACATCGGGCCGAAGCGGGGCGTGTCGATCCCACGGCGGGCGATCTCCTCGATGGGCATGCAACCCTCGAAGAACTCCAGCTTCTCCCAGTCGTGCGGCGTGTGACTGCGCGCCTGCTCCAGCGCCCCGAAGAACGCCAGGTACTCGTCCTTCGTGAACGGGCAGTTGATGTAATCCGCGCTCTGCTCGTACCGCCCCGCACGCCACGCGACGTCCATATTGATGCTGTCAAAGGCGATCACGGGCGCGGCCGCGTCGTAGAAGCTCAGACGCTCACTGCCCGTCACCCGCGCCACGTCCGCCGCCAGCGCGTCCGACGTCAGCGGCCCCGACGCGATCACCACGATCCCGTCCGGCACGGCCTCCACCTCGCCCTCCACGACCTCGATCAGCGGATGCTCACGCACCGCCGCCGTCACGCGGGCACTGAACTCGTCGCGTTCCACCGCTAGGGCGTTCCCGGCGGGCAGCTTCGACGCGTCCGCCGCGCCGACGATCGCGCCGCCCACACTGCGCAGTTCCGCCTGCAGCAGGCCCTTGCTCTGCAACTCGCCCTCGCCGCCCAGCGAGTTGCTGCACACCAGCTCCGCAAAGTTGCCGCTGCGGTGCGCCGGCGTCATCTTCACGGGCCGCATCTCGTGCAGGCGCACCTGCACGCCCAGCCGCGCCGCTGCCAGCGCCGCCTCCGACCCCGCCAGACCCCCACCGATCACCGTCACACGCTCACTCACAACCGCGCAGTGTACGGGAAGCTGGCGCAGCCAAGTGTGCGCTGGGGCCTCAGCGTTCCGGCGTGCCGCCCAGCGCCGCCTTCACGCGCGACAGGCCCTCGTATATGAGGACGCGCAGGGCCACGAGGCGGTCACTGGGTTGCGTCAGGGTTTGATCGAAGCGCCACTCCTGGGCGGGTACGCTGACGACGCTCACGCCCTGCGAGCGGAACAGCGCGGCGGCGCGGCGCGAGTGGCTGGGTGACGTGACGAGCAGCACCCGTGCCCAGCCGCGCGCCCGGGCCAGGTCGCGCACGCGGGCCGCCTCGTCGCGGGTGGTCGTGACGTTCTTCAGCGTGACCAGGGTGGGTCCGCCCGCCCCGTAGAGGGCGCGGGTCAGTTCGGTCTCCAGCATGCTCATCTTTGGGCAGTCGCGCGGCCCGATCAGGCCCGACTGCTCCGAGACGGTCACGACCGGCGCGTACCCGGCCCGCCACAGGGCCAGCGCGCCGGTCAGGCGGGCCACGGCGCTGGCCTCCAGTTCACGACTCCCGCAGTGGACGCCCGCTCCGAGGGCCACGATGGCGTCCGCCCTGACCGGGGACTCGTGCAGGGTCAGGGATCCGAGTGGGCCGCGCAGCACGGGCGTCACAAGGCAGGCGGCGATCAGGACCGCCAGCGCGCCTGCACCGACCCGCAGGGCCACCCAGGACGGCCGGAACGCCCCTGCCACGCCGCCCGCCACGATCAGGCCCAGCAGCAGCCCCGGCGGGGCGCGCACCTCGCCCAGAAAGGCGGTCAGCACGGCCAGTCCTGCACCTACCGCCACGCCGCCCGCCACGTTCCGCCACCTCTCACCAGTCATCCGGGGCAGTGTACCGGGCCTCATGAACGCGCCCCTATACTCGCGGGCGTGAACCTGCGCCGCGCCCTTCCGTTCATCGCTGTCCTGCTCGCCGCCCTGGCGGCCGCACTGCTGCTCGCGCCGCGCCTGACCCCGCCGGCCGAGGGCAGCCGCGAGGTGCGCTTCGTGCGCGAGATGATCCAGCACCACACGCAGGCCATAGACATGGCGACCCGCGTCCGCGACACCACCACAGACCCGGAACTACGCACCCTGGCGCTGGACATCATGCTGGGCCAGCAGGAGCAGATCGGGCAGATGCGCGGCTGGCTGACCCTCTGGGGCCGCCCCTGGGGCGGAGAGGGCATGAGCGCCGAGCACGCCCGCATGATGGGCATGGCCACCCAGGCCGAGGTGGCCAGGATCAGCGCCCAGCCGGAGAAGCAGGCCGAGGTGACCTTCCTGCAACTCATGACCCGCCACCATCAGGGCGCGCTGGCGATGGTGCCCCCCGCCCTGGAGAGCGGCGTGCGGCCCGAGGTGCAGGCCCTCGCCCGGCAGATCCAGGCCGCGCAGAGCGCCGAGATTACCCTGATGACCCGCCTCCTGAAGGACCGGGGGGCGCAGCCGCTGCCCGCACCCGGCGGGATGGGTGGCATGGACATGGGCGACCACCAGCACTGACCGACCGGCAGAGGCGGCCCCGCGCATCAGGGTGCGGGGCCGCCTCCTTGAACGGAGTTAGCGGAGTTTCGCCTGGAGGTACGCGCTGAGGTCGCTGATCTTGACGCGCTCCTGCGCCAGGGTGTCGCGGTCACGGACGGTGACGGTGTCGGTCAGGCTGGCGTCCTCGCCCTTGCCGACGGTGTCGAAGTCCACGGTGACGCAGTAGGGCGTGCCGACCTCGTCGTGGCGGCGGTACGCCTTGCCGATGTTCCCGCTGTCTTCCAGCAGGATGCGGCCCAGGCCGAGTTTCTGCAGGTCGTTCTTGATGGAGCGGGCCAGGTCGACCAGTTCGGCCTTGTTGCGCGCCAGCGGAATCACAGCCACCTTGATGGGCGCGAGGTGCGGCCTGAGTTTGAGCACGATGCGCTCGTTGCCGTTCTCCAGCGTCTCCTTCGTGAACGCCTCGCTCAGAACCGCCAGCATGGCGCGGTCCACCCCGGCGGACGGCTCGATCACGAACGGCACGACCGGCTTGTTCGTCTCCGGGTGGGGGATGGTCAGCTTGGCAATCGAGTCGAGGTTCTCCTCCACGCGCGCCACGAGGCCCAGTTCCGACTGGTTCTTCGTGTGCGAGCCGAGGTCGTAGTCGCTGCGGTTCGCGATCCCTTCGATTTCCTCGTGCCCGAGGGTGGGGTAGTCGTACATCAGGTCGTACGTGCGCTTGGAGTAGTGCGCCAGATCCTCTTTCGGCACGTCCAGGATCTCGATCTTGCTGCGCGGCACGCCCTGCGCCTCCCACCAGCTCAGGCGGGCTTCGAGCCACTTCTCGTGCCAGTCCTCGTCGGTGCCGGGCGCGCAGAAGAATTCGATCTCCATCTGCTCGAGTTCCCGCACGCGGAAGATGAAGTTGCGCGGCGTGATCTCGTTGCGGAACGCCTTCCCGATCTGCGCGATCCCGAACGGCAGGCGGCGGCTGGTGCTGTCCACGACGTTCTTGAAGTTCGTGAAGATCCCCTGGGCGGTCTCGGGACGTAGGTAGCCGTAGCTCTCGTCGTCCGCGACCGGGCCGATGGTCGTCTTGAACATCATGTTGAACGGCTTGGGCTCCGTCCACTCGCCGATCTCGCCGCTGAACGGGTCCCGTACGCCCGCCGCGCGCAGCGCCTCGCTGGCCCGCGCGGGGTTCGCGTTCAGCGCCGCCACGACCGCCGGGAAGTTCTCGGCGCTCTGCCCCATCGCCTCGGCCACTTTAGCGATCACGTCCGCCTTCTGATCCTTCACGAGGTGGTCTAGGCGGTAGCGCTTGTTGTTCTTCTTGTTGTCCACCATCGGGTCGCTGAAGGTCGCCTCGTGCCCGCTGTGGCGCAGCACCTGCCGGTGCATGATGATGCTGGCGTCCAGGCCCTCCATGTCGTCGCGCTCGTACACGTTCGTGCGCCACCACGCGGCCTTGATGTTGTTCTTGAGTTCCACGCCCAGCGGGCCGTAATCGTAGAAGCCCTGAAGGCCCCCGTAGATCTCCGAGCCCTGGAAAATGAAGCCCCGGCGTTTACACAGGCTGACGAGTTCTTCCATCGAGGTTGCAGGCATCACGTGCTCCTTTCGAGGAGACGACGGAAAAAAGCCCCAGACGGCGGCCAGTTCCCGGCACTCGCTCGTCTGGGGACGCATGAGGACACGCGCGGTTCCACCCCAGTTCCGATCACCGCAGTCCGCGGCCCCGGCACTTTTGTCTGTGTTCAGCTCCCCGCTGCCCTTCCCGCGCCGCCTCACCGCCCGACTCTCACCGTCACGGGCTCGCTCCCTGGTGGCTGGTCACGCGGTACTCCTGCGGATCAACACCTGACGCACAGTGTGGAACACGGCGGGGGAGAGGGTCAAGGGCTGAGCGGAGGCGCCCAGCGCACCGGAGGTTCGCCTTCACGTTCCCGTCGCGACTGAGGCGGACCCGACGACCGGGGGGGTATACGGGCGCAGGCGTGCGTCCAGATGATGCTCTGCCAGTGTGGTCCCGAGTCCACGCCTGCGTGAACGGGTGCCCTCTTTCCTGTTTTCCCGTATCCTGTGCGTTATGCCTGTTGCGGAATTGCGTCCGGAAACCCACCCGGATTTTGAACTGGAGAAGGAACACCTGTCGGGGACGGTGGCGGCCATGATCCGCCAGATCGAGTTCTGGGAGGACCGCGACCGGCAGATGGGCGCGGACTTGGAGACGAGCATCATCCTGGGGGATCAGGCCGAGGAGTTCGCGGCGATGCTCTCCCCGCACGTGCATCAGCCGTACTTCGGGAGTTTGAAGGTGCGCGTGGCGGGGCGTGAGCAGACGCTGTACGTCGGGAAGCACGGCTTCCGGGACGTGAAGGGCCCGCACACGGTGGTCAGCTGGGACAGCGAGGTGGGAAGTCTGTTCTACTCGCAGGCGCTTGGCTGGACGCCCAGGCGCGGCAGTGCGGGCGTGATCCGGCGGCGGCGGCAGCTGGACGTGAGTCAGAAGACGCTGCTGCGCGTCACCGACCTGTACGACGACGAGCAGGGCGGGGACACGGGCGGCCGCGAGGAGGTGCTGCTGCGCCGCCTGCAGGAGGGCAGCACCGCCGGGATGCGGGACGTGGTCGAGACGCTCCAGCCGGAGCAGAACGACGCGATGCGGCACCCGGCGGGCGTCCCGGTGATCATTCAGGGCGCGGCGGGGTCCGGGAAGACGACCATCGGCTTCCACCGGCTGGCGTGGATGACGAACGCGGACCGGGGGGCGCACCGGGCGCGGCCCGAGGCGTGCATGGTCCTCATGCCGAACCGGGTGCTGGCGACGTATGCAGCGCGCATCCTGCCGGAACTGGGCATCGAACGTGTGGTCGTCACGACGCCGGAAACCTGGGCGGTGGGGCTGCTGGGCCTGGAGAAGCTGGAGGTCACGGACCGCACCCTCAGCCTGCTGCTGACCGACCGGGACAACACCCGCCGGGCGCTGGCATGGCGCAAGGCGAAACTGCTGGGCGACGCGCGGATGCTGGACGTGGTCCGCACGCACCTCTGGAACCGCTTTAACGCGGCGCTGGCCGGGCAGGGCCTGCGCGAAACCGTGGCGCTGCGCGGCCGGGAGGATCAGGTGTTCACGCTGGACGAGGCGGCCCTAGCGGGCCTGCTGCGCGACGTGTTCGCCGCCGATCCCCTGGACGGCTACCGGGCCGGGATGCGCCGCGCGATCGAGGCCCTGGCGCTGTCCACCCTGAATGTCCCGGAAGGTGAGGAGGCCAGTGTGCGCCGGCAGCTGGCCACGCCGCTGACGACCCTGCTGGGCCGCATCTTCGCCACCACCACGCCGATCACCGAGGCGCGGCGCCTGCTGGGCAGCCCGGCGGAACTCGCCGCGAGCGGCCTGCTGACCGAGCGGGAGATTGCGCTGCTGGGCACCGATCCCCTCAGCGGGATTCCCACGCCCCGGCGCGCGCACGCGGACGTCACGGAGATTCCTTTGATGCTGGCCGTGCAGGCGTTCACGGGCGGCATCGGGCGGCTGGACGGGCGCACGCTGGAACCCTTTGATCACGTCGTGCTGGACGAGGCGCAGGACTATTCCCCGCTGCTGTACGCCCTGCTGGGCCGCGCCACCCGCCCCGGGCACATCACGGCGCTGGGCGACATGAACCAGGGCATGCACGGCTACAAGGGCCCCAGCTCCTGGGAGGCCGTTCAGGCGCAACTGCCCGGCGCGCAGGTCCTCACGCTGGGCCGCACGTACCGCTCCACGCGGCAGATCACGGAACTGGGTGCGCGGATCGCCGCGACGTACAACCGCGCCGCCGCCGTGCAGGGCGTCGACCGCGACGGCGCCGAGGTGCAGCGCTATGCGGCGCCCGCCGGGCCGGACGGGGAACTCCCGCTGATCGCGCGGGCCGTGAAGGACGCGCAGGCCGCCGGGCACGCCAACATCGCCATCGTGACCCGGCGCGGCGTGGACGCCGAACGCATGGCCGAAGCCCTGCGCGAGTTCGACACGGACGCGCAGCCCATCACCACGCAGGAGCACCGCTTCCGGGGCGGCCTGGTGATCCTCCCCGTGAACCTCGCCAAGGGCCTGGAGTTCAGCGCCGCCATTGTGGCCAGTGCGAACGCCGACACGTACGACGAGAGCACCGAGTACGAACGCCGCCTGCTGTACGTGTCCGCCAGCCGCGCGCTGCACTGGCTGGCGCTGGTCAGCACGGGTGAACTGCATCCTCTGATCGCCTGATCCGGGCTCGCGCATCAAGGTTCCCGCACGCCTCGCTCATCCCCGCCCCGTCGCCGGTGGGGGAGAGTGGGGCATGAGCGACGACAACAGGCACAACAGTGCGGGGCAGAGCGGCCTGCCCGCCGACGCCGGGAACGGCATGAGCGACCGCAGCGCCCAGACCGACGTGTCCGACAGCGGCATGTCCGAGACAGACACCGTCACTGCGCACGTCACGGATGGGCAGGATCAGGCCGACACCCAGACGCCCGCCACCGGCACGACCTTCGGCACGACCGGCAACGACGACACCCGCCAGTAAGAAATGCAGAAACGGCAGAGGGAGTAGAAAGCCCCCTCTGCCGCTCGTCTTGTCGCACCTCAGATCAGGTCGAGGTACCGTTCGAGTTCCCAGGCGTGGACGGTGGCGTTGTACTCGCGCCATTCGGCTCGCTTGGCTTCCACGAAGTGATCGAGGACGTGTTCGCCCAGCGCGCGGCGCAGCACGTCGTCTTTTTCCAGTTCGTCCACGGCCTCGCGCAGGTCGCTGGGCAGCTCCTTGACACGGTGGTGGCGTTTCTCGCGCACGGTCATCTTGAAGATGTTGCGCTGGATGGCGGGGGCGGGTTCCATGTCCTGCTCGATGCCGTCCAGTCCGGCGGCCAGCATGACGGCCAGCGCGAGGTACGGGTTGCAGCTCGGGTCGGGCATGCGGACTTCGGCGCGGGTGGAGTTGCCGCGCTTGGCGGGAATGCGGATCAGCGCGGAGCGGTTGCTGGTGCTCCAGGCGACGTTCACGGGGGCCTCGAAGCCCGGTACGAGGCGCTTGTAGCTGTTCACGAGGGGGTTCGTGATGGCGACCATTGCGCCCGCGTGGTCAAGCAGGCCCGCGATGAACTGCTGCGCGGTGCGGGACAGGCCGTGCTCGCCGCCGGGGTCCGCGAAGGCGTTCGTGCCGCCCTTAAACAGGCTGAGGTGGCAGTGCATGCCGCTGCCGTTCACGCCTGGGAGCGGTTTGGGCAGGAAGCTGGCGAGCAGGCCGTACTCCAGCGCGACGCGCTTGACGACGAACTTGAAGGTGGCGATGCGGTCGGCGGTTTCCAGCGCGGGCGCGTAGCGGAAGTCGATCTCGTGCTGGCCGGGGGAGACCTCGTGGTGGGCGGCTTCGATCTCGAAGCCCATCTCGACGAGTTTGTTCGTGATCTCGCGGCGGATGCGTTCGCCCTTGTCGATCGGGGCGAGGTCGAAGTACCCGGCCTTGTCGTGCGTGATCGTAGTGCCGACGCCGCTGGGGGAGCGTTCAAACAGGAAGAATTCGGGTTCGGTGCCGACGAACATCTCGAAGCCCATGGCCTGCGCGCGCGCGATCTGCCGTTTGAGGACCTGCCGGGGGTCGCCGTCGAAGGGCGTGCCGTCGGGCAGGGCCACGTCGCAGATCAGGCGGGCGACCTTACCGCGTTCGCCTTCCTCGCGGGAGAACTGAGGGTAGATCAGGAAGGTGCCCAGGTCCGGGCGCAGGAGCATGTCGCTTTCCTCGACGCGGGTGAAGCCCTCCACGGCGCTGCCGTCGAAGGTCACGTCGCCGTTCAGGGCCTTGGCGAACTGGCTTTTGGGCACCTCGACGTTCTTGGTGGTGCCGAGGATATCGGTGAACTGGAGGCGCAGGAACTTGACTTCCGCTTCCTGCAGCTGCTGCAGGATCTGGTCGCGGGTGGGGGGCGTGGTGGACTGGGGCGTCATGACTGGGAAACCTCCGGTGGCGCTGGGCGGCGCGTCCAGAAATGCTACGACCTCCGGCCCGTGCTGGGGTGGCGCTGCAGAGTGTTGCGCGTCGGATTCCAGTGTGGCAGATCCGGGGTGTACAAACTGCACGTCCTCGCTTGTCAAGCCCCGGACCGTCCCGGTATTCCGGCATGTTGTGCAGAAGTATTCGTTGACCGCCTTCAGGCTGGGCTCATATACTCCGGGCGTAGTGATGCCCGGTGGAACCACGGGAGCGGCGTGAAATCAGGGATGCCAAGCGCGCCGCGCACCCCCCAGCCACCGCGCACAGGGAGCGACATGAACCATGACTTCGACGTGATCTCCGCCGCCCGGAACTGGCGCACGGACGCCGTGGACACCGCCACGCCCGACCAGATCATCAGCAGTGTGTACTCCAGCGACGTCCTGACCCTGGAACAGCTCAAGGCCCGCCTGAGCAAACCCACCTTCAAGAGCCTCCAGGCGACCCTGGAACGCGGCGCGACCCTCGACCCCAGCATCGCCGACACCGTCGCGCTCGCCATGAAGACCTGGGCCATGGAGAAGGGCGCCACGCACTACACCCACTGGTTCCACCCCCTGACCGGCGCGACCGCCGAGAAGCACGACTCGTTCGTGTCCCCCAACGGCGACGGCAGCGCCATCGCGACCTTCAGCGGCAAGGAACTCATCCAGGCCGAGCCGGACGCCAGCTCCTTCCCGTCGGGCGGCCTGCGCGCGACCTTCGAGGCGCGCGGCTACACCGCCTGGGACGCTTCATCACCCGCGTTCATCATGCGCCACGCCAACGGCGCGACCCTGTGCATCCCCACCGCGTTCGCCAGCTGGACCGGTGAGGCGCTCGACACCAAGACGCCCCTGCTGCGCTCCGTCGAGGCGCTGAACAAGGCCGTCACGCCCGCCCTGAAACTCTTCGGAGCCAGCGAAGGCACCCGCGTGAGCAGCACCCTGGGCGCCGAGCAGGAGTACTTCCTGATCGCCGAGGAGTACTACTACCGCCGCCCCGACCTCGTCATGACCGGCCGCACCCTGTTCGGCGCGCAGCCCCCGCGCGGCCAGGAACTCGAGGACCATTACTTCGGTGCGATTCCCGACCGCGTCCTGAGCTACATGACCGACGCCGAGCAGCAGCTGTACGCGCTGGGCATTCCGGTTAAGACCCGTCACAACGAGGTCGCGCCCGGCCAGTTCGAGATCGCCCCGATTTTCGAGGACAGCAACATCGCCGCCGACCACCAGCAGCTCACCATGCAGGTTCTGCGCAACACCGCCCGCAAGTACGGCCTCGTCGCCCTGCTGCACGAGAAGCCCTTCGCGGGCGTGAACGGGTCGGGCAAGCACTGCAACTGGAGCATGAGCACCAACGCCGGTGAGAACCTCCTCGAGCCCGGCGACACCCCGCACGAGAACCTGCAGTTCCTGTTCTTCACCTCCGCCGTCATTAAGGCCGTGGACGAGCACCAGGACCTGCTGCGCATCAGCGTCGCCAGCGCCAGCAACGACCACCGCCTGGGCGCCAACGAGGCGCCGCCCGCGATCATCAGCATCTTCCTGGGCAGCGAACTGAGCGACATCTTCGACCGCCTGGAAAGCGGCCAGGGTGGACGCGGCGCCGAGGCCGGCCTGCTGGGCTTGGGCACCAGCGTTCTGCCCCCCCTGCCCCGTCACGCCGGGGACCGCAACCGCACCAGCCCGTTTGCGTTCACCGGGAACAAGTTCGAGTTCCGCGCGGCGGGCAGCAGCCAGAGCATCTCCTTCCCGATCACGGTCCTGAACACCATCGTCGCCGACGCCGTGAGCGCCCTGGCGGCCGAGCTGAAGGCCAAGCTGGACGGCGGCGCGGACCTGAACAGCGCCGTGGCGGACATCGTGAAGGCCACCTACAGCGCCCACAAGCGCATCGTCTTCAACGGCGACGGCTACAGCGACGAGTGGCACCAGGAAGCCGAGCACGGCCGGAAGCTCCTGAACCTGCGCACCACCCTGGACGCCGTGCACCACCTGACCGACGCGAAGAACGGCGCGCTGTTCGAGAAGTTCAAGGTCCTGTCTGACCGTGAACTGGCCGCCCGCCAGGAAATCATGTACGACATCTACTTCAAGACGGTGAACATCGAGGGCGAGACCACCGAGTACATGGCCCGCACCATGATCCTCCCCGCCGCCGTGAAGTACCTGTCCGAACTGCACGCCGCCGGGGGCAGCAAGGCCGTTAGGGGCGTGGCCGCCGAGGTCGAGGCCGCCGCGGATGAGCTGTTCGACGCCGTGCAGACCCTCAGCGCCCAGAACACCGCCACCGGCGGGGACGAGGTGCACGAGAAGGCGCACCACATGCGCGATCAGGTGCTGCCTGCCATGAGCGCCGTGCGCAAGGCCGCCGACAAGCTGGAGAAGGTCGTTGCCGAGCAGCACTGGCCGCTGCCGACCTACCGCCAGATGCTGTTCGTGAAGTAAGAGACGCCGGTTTTGGAGCGGCGCGCGGGGTGACCTGCGCGCCGTTTCGCCTGCCCGGACGGTCGGAGGTCCCCGTGTCTGACGTGGGCTGTGCGGAGTAGACTGGACGCGTGCTGAACCTGCTTCGCCGCTCCGCTGTGACCCCCGCCGAACTGGACGAGGGGCTGCGGGCACTGGGACTGGACGGCACGGGTCACGTGATCGTGCACGCCAGCCTGAAATCCTTCGGTCAGCTGGAGGGCGGGGCGCGAACGGTCGTGGACGCCCTGGACCGCGCGGCGGCTACGGTGGTCGCCCCGGCGTTCACGTACTCCACGCTGCTCACGCGGCCCACGGCGACGGCCCACGCGCGCTTCCACCGCGATTCGCGGGTCAGCCGCGACATCGGGCGGGTGCCGCAGGAACTCGTGGACCGCGCGGACGCCCTGCGGTCCTTCCATCCCACCCTGAGTTTCATCGCGCTGGGCCAGGAGGCGCGCCGCATCACCGAGGCGCAGTCCCTGAGCAGCCCGTATCAGCCGATTGGCGCGCTGTACGACCTCGACGGGTACGCCCTGCTGATGGGCGTGGATTTCGGCAGCAACACCAGCGTCCACTACGGCGAGCATCTGGCCGGCGTGCCGCTCCTGACGCGGTACGTCCCGCTGGACGGCCAGGTGGTGCCCACCGCGTTCCCGAACTGCTCGGCGGATTTTGACAACCTCGCGCCTGAGGTGCACGCCCGCGCCCGCAGCGTGCAGGTCGGGCAGAGCACCCTGCGCCTGTACCGTGTGCGCGACCTTGTGGACAGCACCGTTCGCCTCCTGAACCGCGACCCTGAAGGGCTCCTGTGCACCTACCGAGGCTGCCGCTGCCAGGAAGTGCGGACGCTGGTGCGTCAGCAGGGCCTGAAGCCGCGCGCCCACACAGGCCTGATCAGCTAAGCACAGCACGAGGACTGGACGGCGGCCCCTGAACACTCAGGGGCCGCCCTGTTGCGCTGGTGGGGTCAGCTCTTGCGGTGACCGAGCATCAGTTCGCGGTGGACGACCTTGGCGCGGGGGCGGCCCTGCGCCTTGCCCTCCGCGAGTTCGTGCGCATCGAGGACCTGCCAGTCGTGGAAGGTATACACCTGCACGCCCTTGCCGACCAGCAGGGCGTCCAAGGCCTCGCGGGTGGGGTGGGCGGCGCCGGGCAGCTTGCCTTCCTTCGCGTCGGCCAGCAGGTGCGCGACGGTGTCGGTGGCGTCCTTGCGGTTTGTGCCGACCACGCCGCTGGGGCCGCGTTTGATCCACCCGGCGGTGTACTCGCCCACGCGGCCCACCACGCGGCCCTCGTCGTTGGCGATCACGCCGCGTTTCTCGTCGAAGGGCACGCCGGGCAGCGGCACACCGCGGTACCCGACCGAGCGCAGCACCATCTGCACGGGCAGCACCTCAAACTCGCCGGTGCCGACCGCGTTGCCGTTCTCGTCCAGGCGGTTGCGCTCGACTTTCAGGCCCCCCACGCGGCCCTGGCCGTCGTCGAGAATCTCGACGGGGGAGGTCAGGAAGCGCAGGTGAACGCGCCGGGCCTTGCCTTCGGGCGTGCGGGCCGCGAAGTCGCGCAGGACTTCCACGTTCTTCTTCTTGGTGTTGTCGGTGATCGCGGCCTCCTCGGTCTCGGTCAGCGCGATCTCAGTGGGCTTCACAACAGGCTCGGCGGCGTGCAGCTCCCCGAACTCGCGCAGCTCCTTGGTGGTGAAGGCGGCCTGCGCGGGCCCGCGGCGGCCCAGCACCCACACGTCCTGCACGTGACTGGCGTCCAGCGCGGTCAGGGCGTGCGCGGCAATGTCACTCTCGTGCAGCTCCTGCGCGGTCTTCACGAGGATGCGGCTCACGTCCAGCGCCACGTTCCCCACGCCGACCACGGCGACGCCGCTGGCGCTCAGGACCATCTCGCGCGCGGCGGCGTCCGGGTGGCCGTTGTACCACGCGACGAATTCGGTGGCGCTCATGCTGCCCGTTAGGTCTTCACCGGGGATGCCCAGGCGGCGGTCGCTGCTGGCGCCCACGGTGTACAGCACCGCGTCATAGTGGGCCAGCGCGTCCTCGTGGGTCAGGTCCGTGCCGAATTCCACGTTGCCCAGGAAGCGCACGCGTTCATCCGCCAGGGTCTTCTCGAAGCCGCGCGTGACGCTCTTGATCGTCAGGTGGTCCGGCGCGACGCCGTAGCGCACCAGCCCGTACGGCGTGGGCAGGCGGTCAAAGACGTCCACCTGCGCGGGCACGTCGGTCTGCTTCAGGAGGGCTTCGGTGGCGAAGATGCCGCTGGGGCCGCTGCCGATCACGGCGACCCGCAGGGGGCGTTCGGGGGTGTAGGTCTGGGTCATCGCCCGAGTCTATGCACACGCGGGGCACGCTGGGAATGCCAACCGTCCAGGATTCGTGTCACATGTACAGAAACAGGGCTGGACAGGGCACTGGGCAGACGAAAAACCGCCGCCCCCGGGGTTGGGAGGCGGCGGTCCAGCTCAGCTTGTTTTACGCAGCGGCGATGTCGGACAGGGCCTTCTCGTTCTTCAGGGTGATCTTGCCGTAGCCGGCGCTGATCACGCCTTCACGGGACAGTTCCCCGACGACCTTGGTAACGGTCTCGCGCACGCTGCCGACGGCGGCGGCCAGTTCGTCGTGCGTGGCGTAGATCATGGTCTCGCCGCTGTCGAGCTGGGTGGCCAGCGCGGTGTCCTTGAGTTCCAGCAGCTCACCGGCGATGCGGGCGCGCAGGCGCTTGCCGACCAGGCGGTAGATGCTCTCGTAGGCGCGTTCCAGGGTCCGCACGAGGTGCGTGGTGACGTGCAGGTTGTCCTCGGCGCTCATCAGGGCGGGGTTGATGACGTCGATGCTGGAGTCCGTGACGGCCTCGGCGAAGTAGGCGCGGTTCACGCCGGCCAGGGCTTCCTCGCCGAAGTACTCGCCGGGTTTGACGTAGCGCAGGGTCAGGCCGTTACCGTCGTCGTCCATGGTGTGCACGCGCACGAGGCCGGTGGAGACGCGGTAGAGCATGTCGCTCTTGCCGGGGTAGAGGATGACGGCGCCGGGGCGGTAGGTGACGGTGTCCACGAAGGTGCGGGTGCTGGGGGTGCGGGTGTTGCTGATCATTGGGTCGCCTCCTTGGGCGGTCGAGGATGAGGGATCGTGGGCCGGGGGCTCGGGCGCGGGGCCCTATTCCCGACATGGTCACAGTGTAACCCAAAGTCACTTTTTTGTAAACAGTTTTGTTTCTTTAATCTGGCTTCAGGTTACAGAGTGGGTTCAGGACTGTAGGTGTGACGGGCCGCGCCAGGACGACTCGGACGTCCCCGGGTCAGGAGGCGGGGCCTCACCGGAGCCTCACCTCCGCGGGACGAAAAAAGCCGGGGTGCGCACGACCGCCCACCCCGACTCCAGAAGACGCTGGCGCTTAGAGTTCGTCCTCGCGGCGGATCGGGAAGGCACTGATCACACTGTCCTTGTCGGCAATGTTAATCACCTTCACGCCCTGCGCGTTGCGGCCCGTCACGCGGACCTCCTCCACGCGGGTGCGGATCACGGTGCCCTTCTCGGTCAGCACCATCAGTTCCTCGTTGCCGCCCACGCGCGCCAGTGTCACGAGCTTGCCGGTCTTGTCGGTCACGTCCAGCGTGATCACGCCCATGCCGCCGCGCCCCTTGGCCGGGTAGTCACCCACCGGCGTGCGCTTGCCCAGGCCGCACTCGCTGACCGCGAGCAGTTCGCTGTCCACGTCACTACCGGGCACCAGCGCCATGCTGACCACCGCGTCGTCCTCGCCGTCACGCAGGCGGATGCCGATCACGCCCTGCGTCGCGCGGCCCGTCTCGCGCACCTCGCCGCTCTCGAAGCGCATCGCCTTGCCGTTGCGGGTCGCCAGGACCACGTGGTCGCCGTCCTGCACAATGCCCACCCCGATCAGCTCGTCACCGGGCTGCAGGTTGATGGCGATCAGACCGGCGGACGTGATGTTGCCGTACTCGGTGATCAGCGTCTTCTTCACGATGCCGTTCTTCGTGGCGAAGATGAAGCACCCGGCCTCCTCGAAGCCCTTCACGCTCAGCACGGACGCGACGTTCTCTTCCTCACGCAGGCTGGGCAGCAGGTTGCGGATGTGCGTGCCCTTGGCGTCGCGGCCCGCTTCGGGCAGGTCGTAGATCTTCTCGTGGAACACGCGGCCCTGATCGGTGAAGAACAGCAGGTAGTCGTGCGTGGAGCCGACGAACACGCGGGTGTTCACGTCCTCCTCGCGCAGCTTGCCGCCGCTCGCGCCGCGCCCGCCGCGACTCTGGGCGCGGTAGGCGTCCAGCTTCGTGCGCTTGAGGTACCCGGCCTTGGTCATGGTGATGACCATGTCCTCCACGGCGATCAGGTCCTCCTTGGTGATGTCCTCTTCCAGCAGCGTGATCGCGCTGCGGCGTTCGTCACCGTAGTTGTCACGGACCGCGCGGATCTCCTTCTTGATCTCGCGCCACAGGAGCTTCTCGTCGCCCAGGATGGACTGCAGGAAGGCAATCGTCTTCTGCAGCTCGTCGTACTCACCCTGCAGTTTCTCGCGCTCCAAGCCCACCAGACGCTGCAGGCGCATGTCCAGGATCGCCTGGGACTGCACCTCGGTCAGGCCGAAGCGGGCCATCAGGGAGTCGCGGGCCTCGGCGCCGGTGTTGCTGGCGCGGATCAGGCTGATGACCTCGTCAATGTGATCGAGTGCCTTCAGCAGACCTTCGAGGATGTGGGCGCGTTCCTGCGCCTTGTCCAGGTCGTACTGCGTGCGGCGGGTCACGACGTCCTGGCGGTGCTCCAGGAAGTAGCGCATGGTGTCGATCAAGGGCAGCACGCGCGGCTCGCCGTTCACGATGCTCAGGTTGATGATCGTGAAGGTGCTCTGGAGCTGCGTGTACTTGTACAGCTGGTTCAGCACCAGCGTGGGGATCGCGCCGCGCTTGAGGTCGATCACGATGCGCACCGGGTCCTTGCGGTCGGACTCGTCGCGCAGGGCGGCAATGTCCGGGATCTTCCCGGCCTTGTACATCGCGCTGATCGTCTGGATCAGGTTGGTCTTGTTCACCTGATACGGAATTTCGCTGATGATGATCTGGTTGCGGCCGTTCTTCTCGTCGATGCGGGCCTTGCCGCGCACCTTCAGGCCGCCGTGTCCGGTCGCGTACGCCTCACGGATGCCCGCGCGGCTGATGCGCCCGCCGGTGGGGAAGTCCGGGCCCTGCACGTGGGTCATCATGTCGTCCAGCGTGATGTTCGGGTTCTCGATCAGGGCCAGCAGGCCGTTGCTGATCTCGGTGAGGTTGTGCGGCGGGATGTTCGTCGCCATGCCCACCGCAATCCCCGACGCGCCGTTGATCAGCAGGTTCGGCACGGCGCTGGGCAGCACCGTGGGTTCCTCAGTGGTCTCGTCGTAGTTGGGCTTGAGGTCCACCGTCTTCTTTTCCAGGTCGGCCAGGACTTCCTCGGCGACCTTGGTCATGCGCGCTTCGGTGTAGCGCATCGCGGCGGGCGGGTCGCCGTCGATCGAGCCGAAGTTGCCCTGGGGGTGCACCATGGGGTAGCGCATGTTCCACCACTGGCCCAGGCGCACCATCGCGTCGTAGATGGAGGAGTCGCCGTGCGGGTGGTACTTCTTCATGACCTCGCCCACCACGGAGGCAGACTTGGCGTGCTTGACGTTCGAGTACAGGCCCTCGAGCATCAGCGCGTACATGATGCGGCGCTGCACGGGTTTGAGACCGTCGCGCACGTCGGGCAGCGCGCGGTCCACAATCACGTTCATGGCGTAGTTGATGAAGTTGGTCTTGACTTCACTGGTGATGTCAACGGGGTGAATTCCAGTCATGTGGCTCCAGTCGTGAGGCTGCTGCGGCCCAGAGGGGGCGCCGCGTCAGCCTGGAATGTCGAGGCCCGGCCAGTCCGGGAATGGATTGATTCTACCACGAAATTATGCTCTTGGCGTAATAGAACCGACTCCCTCAATGACCCCATTGTACCCCAGAAATCCCGCACCACACCGGCACTCCAGCCACCCCACCCCCAGTTGCCACCACGTCAGACTGCGCCCTCCATGACCCCTCCGAACAGCCTCCCGGTGGACCTCTGAATTTCCGCCGCAGCCTCCCCGACCTGCCCTGCCGCGACAACCTCAGCCGACTCACGCCAGACGGTCGGCGCGACCTGAATGCCCTGAACTTCAGCCGCATCATCGACCTGCGCAGCCGCACCGAACGCGCGGCCGATCCACCCCCTTCCTGGGCCACCCTGCCGACCTGATCCTGCCCCTGCTCCCGTCGCGCCACCGCGCCTTCAACGAAGCCAGCGCCGCCGCCCGCACCAACGCCGACCACATGACTGCCATGCTCGACCACGCGCCCAACCAGATCGTGACGGTCCTGGGCGCGATCCTCGACGCCCCACCCGGCCCGGTCCTCATTCACTGCCACGCGGGCAAGGACCGCACCGGCCTGATCGCCGCCCTGTGCAGTGAACTCGCCGGGCAGACCCGCGACCAGACGGCCGCCGATTATGCCGCCAGCGGCCCCGCCCTGACCGACTTCTACCGGGACCAGCAGGCCCGCCACACGCCCGAGCAGTGGGCGCAACTCGCCCCGTTCGTCCTGACCCGGGCCGACGACATCCGACACATCCTGAACCACCTTGACGATATCTGGGGCGGACTGAGTGCCTACCTGAAAGCACACGGGCTGATCGGGCATGAGTCCGACGTGCTCGCCCGGCGCCTCCGCACGTGAAAAATTCGGCGCTGCTCGGGGGGGTGGTCGCCCCCACCGCCACACCGCACAGGTCCGCACATCCACCAGTCCGCGCGGCATATCATGCACGGCAGATGCTCGATCAACTCACGCAACTGGTACGGGACGTCGACGGGGCCTGGGCCGCCGCCATCGCGGGCCTCGACGGCCTCCTGATCGAAGGCCACGCCACACTCGACGCCGACCTGAGCCTGCTCGTCGCCGAGCACGCCGGGCTGTACCGCGCCGCGCACACCGTCTACACCGACACCCTTCAGGGCGGCGCGCCCCGCGAACTGTACCTGCGCGGCGAGCGCCTGAGCGTGTACCTGCACCCCATCAAGACCGAGTACTTCCTGCTGCTCGCTGTGGACGGCCGCAGCAACCTCGGTCAGGCGCGCCTGTACGGCCGCGACGCCGCCCGCAAACTGGAGGCCACGCTGTGAAACTCGACCCCCTGCGCACCCTGCCCGGCGTCATCGCCGCCGCCCTCGTCGGCCCCGACGGTCTGGCCATCGAAGCGCACGGCGACGGCGGCGACGGCCTGGCCGCTGAACTCGTCTCCCTGCGTCAGGGCATGGACCGCACCGGCCGCCGCCTCGGCACCGGTGACGTCACCCGCCTGGCCTTCACCAGCGAACGCGTCGAGGTCGTGGCCGTCACCACTGGCCCCTACACCGTCGGCGCGGCCATGACGCGCGGCAGCGACACCCGCACCGCCCAGCAGACCCTTGCCCGCCTGGCCCTGGACCTGAACCTGCCCCGGGAGCAGGCATGATCGACGGTCTGCTCGACGTGCGCGGCGTGCGGCACACTGCCCTGATCGGCCTGGACGGCAAGGTCGTCGCGAAGGCCGGCCTGAAGGAAGCCGACGTGCCCACCGAACTGACCCTCGTGGCCGCCGGACGCGCCGTGATTGGTAGCCTCCAGAGCAACCTGAACGCCGCCGAGTGGCAGGAACTTCTTCTGGACGTCGATGGCGGCCCGGTGTTGCTCACCCCGCACGGCAATCAGGTGCTCCTCACCGCGTTCGACGATGTGGCCAGCCTGGGCCGCGTGCGGTTCGCCGTGCGCCGCCTGCTCGGCACCGTCTGAGACGGACGTCCGGGCAGGCCGAGCTGTGTTCTCGGGTGTCCTGAAGGTAGGCGAGTGCTCGACGAGCACCGCGGTTGAATGTGGCGTTGAGGGGCGTGGTGTTGGCCCCCCTTGCCACTGAAGAGCGTGACCTCCGCCGCATCTGAGGGCTCCCCGCACCGGGGAGCTTTTCCCATGTGGGTCCGGAGGGGCGTTGCATTCGTCCCGCCGCCCGCGCGGTAGCGTACAGGCATGGACCGTCCCCGCCGCCTGCGCCGCACGCCTGCCCTGCGCGCCCTGACCCGCGAGGTGCACCTGCACCCCAGCCAGTTCATTCACCCGATCTTCGTGCATGAGCGCGAGGACGTGACGGACATCGCCACTATGCCCGGCGTGCAGCGCCACTCCATCGAGAGTGCCGTCCAGCAGGCACGCGAGGCCCTAGCCCTGGGTGTCCCCAGCGTGATCCTCTTTGGCATCCCCGACCACAAGGACGCCGTGGGCACCCAGGCGTACGCCGACGAGGGCATCATCCAGCGGGCCACGCGCGCCATCAAGGCCAGCGTGCCCGGCATCAACGTCATCGCGGACACCTGCCTGTGCGAGTACACCGACCACGGCCACTGCGGCCCGCTGTGCGAGGTGCCCGGCCTGAGCGGTGCGGACGCCTGGACGGTCGACAACGACGCGAGCCTGGACCTTCTCGCGCAGACCGCGGTGTCACAGGCGCGCGCGGGGGCGGACGTGATTGCCCCCAGCGCCATGATGGACGGACAGGTGGCCGCGATTCGCGCCGCGCTGGACGACGCGGGCTTCACGCACGTGCCCATCATGAGTTACGCCGTGAAGTACGCCAGCGCCTACTACGGTCCCTTCCGTGACGCGGCGGGCAGCACCCCTAGCGTCGGCAACCGCGCCACGTACCAGATGGACCCGGCGGGCGGCTACCGTGAGGCCCTGCGTGAGGCTCGCCTGGACGCTGAACAGGGCGCCGACACCCTGATGGTGAAACCCGCCCTGGCGTATCTGGACGTGCTGAACCTGCTCAAGCGCGAGTTCGACCTGCCCGTCGTGGCGTACAACGTGAGCGGTGAGTACTCGCTGATCAAGGCCTCTGCCGCCGCCGGATTCATGGACGAGCGCCGCACGGTCCTGGAAACCCTGACCGGTATGCGCCGCGCCGGCGCGGACGCGATCATCACCTACCACGCGCTGGACGCTGCCCGCTGGCTCGCGGAGCAGGTCAGCCCGTGAACGCGCGACAAGCCGGGCGTGGGGTCGCCCCCGCCAGGGAGAGCCGGTGACCAGCGCCACCGATCCCATCCGCGTGGACTGGATTCCCACGGGGTTGTGGCCCGGCCGGCTGGGCCTAACGTTCGCGCCGGGCAAGAAGGGCGGCAGCGTGTACCAGCCCGGCGTGACCCATGACCGTGACGTCACGCAGGACATGCGGACCCTGGCGCAGGCGGGCACGAACGTCATCGCCCCCCTGATCGAGGACTTCGAGTTCGATCTGCTCGGCATGGACGGCTACCATGACGCTGCGGCGACGCAACTGATCGAGGTCGCTCCGTACCCCATCCCGGACCAGCGCGCCCCGCACGACCCGCGTGACTTCGCTGCGTACGTGGATGAACTCATGACCTACCTGCTTGATGGCCGCAGTGTGGTCGTGCACTGCCGGGGCGGGCTGGGCCGCGCGGGCCTGACGGCGGCGTGCCTGCTCGTGCAGGGCGGCCTGAACCCCGAGGACGCCATCCGCCTCGTGCGCGACACCCGCAGTCCCCACGCCATCGAGACCCAGGAGCAGGAGCAGTTCATTCACGATTTCGCCCGCTGACCTCAGGGCGCACCCGGGAGGCTCAACGATGATCAGTGTCGCCAACCGCATCCACGTGAATCCCGAGTACCACGGCGCCTTCGAGCAGCGCTTCCGCGAGCGGGCCGGACTGGTGGACGGCATGCCGGGCTTCATCGCCAACCACGTCCTGCGCCTCACCCGGGACGGCGACCCGTTCGTGGTGCTGACCTTCTGGGCTTCCCGGTAGGACTTCGAGGCCTGGACCTCCAGCGACGCCTTCCGGCAGGGGCACGCCCGCAGCGGCACCCTGCCCCGGGAGGCGTTCAGCAGCCCGAATGTGCTGGAAATCCACGAGGTCATTGCCTAACCGGCGTCACGGGTGGGGCTACACTGGGCGTATGAGAACAGCCCATGCTCTGCTCGGCGCTGCGCTGCTGGCCTCCGTTCTTGGCGCGTGTGCACCTGCGGTCACCGCGCCGCAGAGTGGGAGGATCGTGAATGCCCGCACGGGCGAGGAGGGCACCGTGACGTTCACACGCGGCACCCTGACGCCCCGGCTGGGGGACCCGTTCGCGCCGGACAATGCCACCCTCCGCATCGGCGGGCGCGTCTATCACGGCCGCACGTACCTGATCGGGAGCGGCGCGCTGCCCGGCGGGCTGGGCTTCAGCGTGGCCTTCGGCGCGAGCAGCGGCAGTGACGGACGCACCTCCACGGGCGGCAGCACCCGCGTCGAGGGTGGCCGCCCGGTGCCCGCCTATACCGGCAACCTGATCGCCCGCGCGGACGGTGATCCGCCCGCCCTGCTGACCTGCACCCTGACCGTGGACGCGCAGGAACGCGGCGTCGGCGAGTGCTTCGACGGGTCGGGCACCCGCTACGCCCTCCAGTTCTGAAGAGGGGGCCTCGGGCTGGAGGGTTCGCCAGAACCGGTCACACCGAGCGGAGGCGAGCGGGAGCGAGTCGGCATCTGGAGGTGGAATCGATCACCCGGTGGGGTGCCGGGGGGTCGTCGGCCCGGACGGGCGCCGCGTGAACGTGCCGGTGGGGGAGAGGCCGCGTGTGGTGTGTCTGTGCGGCAGCGTGCGTTTCCTGGCGGAGTTCGACGCGGCGTCCCTCGCGGAGACGCTGGCGGGCCGCATCGTCCTGAGTGTCGGCAGTCACCGCCAGCGGGACGACGACGCCCTGGTGCACCTGTCCCGTCCCGAGCGGGAAGAAGCCCTGCGCCGCCTGGGTGAGCTGCACCTGCGCAAGATTGACCTCGCGGACGAGGTGCTGGTCATCAACCCCGGCGGGTACGTCGGAGACGCTGGCCGCCGGGAGATCGCGTACGCCCGTCAGGCCGGGGAGCCCGTGGGCAGCCTTGAACCGCTGACGCCAGAGGTCACGCGAGCAGACTGACCGCCGCGTGCCGCACGGCCGCCACGCGCAGGGTCAGGCGGTCGTCGGGCGTGGCGGTTGGCCGGGCCACCTCCCGCAGAACGTAGGTCGGATCGCCCCGCAGGTCCAGGGTCCGCAGGATTGCCGCGAGGTTCAGCAGGATCAGGCCCTCCGCCATGCCGCTGCCCGCGCAGATGTGCGTGCCCAGCCCGAACGGCGCGAACGCGCCGGGGCGGCGGTGTTCCAGTCGGCCCGGCCCGAACCGGTTCGGGTCGAAGGTGTCCGCGTCCGTGAAGCACTCGTTCAGGCCGTGCGGGACAGTCGTGCCGACAATCACCTGCCGCCCGGCCGGAATGCGGTACCCGGCGAACGTGAAGTCCTGCGTGGCCGTGCGGGTCATGGCCGGCGCGATCGGATGCAGCCGCAGGCACTCCAGCACGAAGCGGTGCAGGTGCGGCAGCGCCCCCAGGGCCTCTAGGGTGGGCGGCCCGTCCCTGAAGGCCAAGTCGGCCTCCGCGACCAGCGCGGGCAGGAGTTCCGGGTGCCGGCCCACCCGGTACAGCGCGAACGCCAGCGTGTTCGCCGCGGTGTCCATGCCGGCGATGAACGCCCCCATGGTGGCCAGTCGCAGGTCCAGGTCAGACCAGAAGGCCGGGTCGGCCGCCTGCGCGGCCAGGAGGTCGTCAATGAGGTCCGGGTCGCGCCCACCCGGGGCGGGGGGCACGCGGCGGTGCTCGTCGATCAGGTGTTCCACCATCGCCAGGGACTGCGCGCGGGCGCGGCGGAAGCCGGGCAGCGATTCGGTCAGGCGGGGTCGCTGCCCGGTCACGCGCACCATCAGGGTGGTCTGTATGAACGTCAGCAGCTCGTTCAGGTGCGGCCGGGCCGTGCCGTTCACCACGACCCGCGCCAGCTGCTCGGTGATGACCGCCTTGCAGAACGCCGCGACCCGCAGGTCATCACCGGCCCGCAGGGGCGCGAGGTCCTCTGCCGTGACCGACAGCGCCCGGTTCAGGTGCGCGCTCAGGTATGACCGCGCGTACGTGCGGGATTCCGTACGGCGAAAGGTGCGGTGCTCCTCGCCGTCCAGGCTGATCATGGAGCGGTTCACCCCGAACGCCTGATCCAGGGACCGCCATGCCTCCCGCGACCGCAGGTTCCGGTGCCCTTCCTTGGTGGCCCACACGTTCGCTTCCGGCCCGGCCAGTACGGTCAGGGTGCGCCCCAGGCCCGTCACGTTGAAGACCGGGCCGTGCGCGCGGTACGAGGCGGTCAGGAAGTCGCGCAGTCGGTGCGGCAGCAGCCGCGTGACGCTGCCGATCACGGGCGGGCCCGGCACGGTGGGAATGACGCGGGTGGGGGCAGCGTGGGGGAGGGCGTCCGTCATGCCTCACGGTACCGTGCCGGGCTGGCGTGAGGACAGCCCCGCCACCGGACACCGGGGCGGGGCTGCTGGAGTGATCCGGACGGGCTCAGGCCTGACCGTACATGACGGCGCGTTTGACTTCCTCAATCAGCTGCGTGATCGGAATGTCGCGCGGGCAGGCTTCCGTGCAGTTGTACGCGGTGCGGCAGCGCCACACGCCGGTGTTCTGGTTCATGATGCCCAGACGCTGCTGCGTGGCCTCGTCGCGGCTGTCGAAGATGAAGCGGTGCGCCTGCACGATCGCGGCGGGGCCCAGGTACGAGCCGTTCACCCAGAAGATCGGGCAGGAGGTCGTGCAGCACGCGCACAGGATGCAGTTCGAGGAGTGCGCCATGCGCTCAGCTTCTTCCTCGGACTGGATGCGCTCGGCGGCGGGGGCCGGGGACTCGTTGATGAAGTACGGCATGATCGCCTTGTAGGAGTCGAAGAACGGCTCCATGTCCACCAGCAGGTCCTTCTCGACCTTCAGGCCGCGGATGGGTTCCACGGTGATGGTCCCGCCGCTCTTGGCGACGTCACGCACCAGGGTCTTGCAGGCGAGGCGGTTGCGGCCGTTGATGAGCATGGCGTCACTGCCGCAGATGCCGTGCATGCAGGAGCGGCGGAACGTCAGGCTGGGCTCCAGGTACCACTTGATGTGGTTGATGACGTCCAGCACGCGGTCGCCCGGCTGGGCTTCCACGTCGTAGGTGGTCCAGTACGCCTTCTTGTCCTTTTCGGGGTCGAAGCGCAGGACCTTGACTTTCAGTTGCAGCATGGGCACGCCCGCGCTGACGGGCGCGCTGCTGGCTTGTGCATGGGTCTGGGTCATGGAGATTCCTTCCGCCGCGTCAGTACACGCGGGGTTTGGGTTCAAAGGCGCGCGTGAAGCCCTTCAGGGCCACGGGCTTGTACCCGATGATGACGTCGTCGGCCTTGTTCAGGTTCTTGTACGCCATGGTGTGCTTCAGCCAGTCCGTGTCGTTCCGCTCGGTGAAGTCCTCGCGGTCGTGCGCGCCGCGCGACTCGGTGCGGTTCAGGGCGCTGGCGGTCATGGCCTCGGCGCAGTCGAGCATGAAGCCCAGTTCCATCGCCTCGATCAGCTCGCTGTTGTAGCGGCGGCTCGGGTCGGAGACCGTCACGCCCTGGTAGCGGGCCTTGAGTTCCTTGATGATGTCGACCTGCGCGGCCATGTCCTTCCCGTTGCGGAAGATGCCCACGTTGTTCATCATGGATTCCTGCAGTTCCTTGCGGATCGCGGCGGCGTTTTCCTTGCCGCTGCCGCTCCGCAGGCGCTCGAACAGGTCCACGCTCTCGCGCTGGGCGTCACCGGTTTCGGGCATGTCGGGGTACTCGACCTGACGGGCGTACTTCGCGGCGGCAATCCCGGCGCGGCGGCCGAACACCACGAGGTCACCCAGGCTGTTCGTGCCCAGGCGGTTCGCGCCGTGCAGGGACACGCAGGCCTGCTCACCGGCCGCGTACAGCCCTTCCACGGTGCCGCCCGACCCGTCACTCAGGCACAGGCCGTCGAGGTTCGTGGGAATCCCCCCCATCGCGTAGTGCGCGGTTGGCTGGATTGGCACGAGGTCCTTGACGGGGTCCATGCCCAGGTACGTGCGGGCCAGGTCGGTGATCTCGGCCAGTTTGCCCTCGATCACTTCACGCGGCAGGTGCGTCAGGTCGATGTTGACGGCGTCCTTGTCGCGGCCCACGCCGCGGCCCTCGCGGATCTCGGTGATGATGCTGCGCGACACGATGTCACGCGGCGCGAGGTCCTTGATGGTCGGCGCGTAGCGTTCCATGAAGCGCTCGCCGCTGTCGTTGCGCAGGATGCCACCCTCGCCGCGGATGCCTTCCGTGACCAGGATGCCCAGCTTCGCCAGACCAGTCGGGTGGAACTGGTAGAACTCCATGTCCTCCAGCGGCAGGCCCTTACGGTAGTAGATGCTCATCAGGTCGCCCGTCAGGGTCAGGGCGTTCGAGGTGATCTTGAACACGCGCCCGTAGCCGCCCGCCGCGAGAATCACGGCCTTCGCGTGGAAGGTGTGCAGCTCACCGGTGCTCAGTTCGTACGCCACGAGGCCCTGGCAGCGGCCATCCTCGATCAGCAGATCCGTGACGTGGAACTCGTTGAAGAACGTCGTCCCCGCCTTCACGTTCTGTTGGTACAGGGTCTGAAGGATCATGTGACCCGTGCGGTCCTTCGCGTAGCAGCTGCGCTCCACGGCGGCCTTCCCGAAGTCACGGGTGTGCCCGCCGAATTTGCGCTGCGCGATCTTGCCTTCCGGCGTACGGGAGAACGGCAGGCCCATGTGCTCCAGCTCGTACACGGCGTCGATGATGTCCTTGGCGAACACCTCGGCGGCGTCCTGGTCAGTCAGGTAGTCGCCACCCTTGACGGTGTCGAACATGTGCCATTCCCAGTGGTCTTCCTGCACGTTCCCGAGCGCCGCGCCAATCCCGCCCTGCGCCGCGCCCGTATGCGACCGCGTGGGGTACAGCTTGCTGATGCAGGCCACGCTCACGTTGCCCTTCGCGGCGTACAGCGCCGCCATCAGGCCCGCGCCGCCCGCACCCACCACCAGAACGTCATAACGATGATGCATAGTCAACTTCCTTTACCAGCCGCCCGCAGGCAGCGGAGAACAAGAACTCAGATGGAGAACAGGCCCACCGTGCCGAACACCAGCAGCAGCGCGATCACGGTGAAGAACACGCCCTTCACCCACGCGCGGTTCGGGCGGCTGCGCACGTAATCCTCAATGGAGTACCGCGCGCCGTTCGCGCCGTGCATCAGCGACAGCGCCAGGATCAGCCAGTCGTAGAACTTCCACGCGGGATTCGCCAGCTTGTTCACCACGGCGTCGAACGTCGCGTCCGACTCGCTCACCTGAATGAACGTCATGTAGATGTGCCCCAGAATCAGGAACACCAGGATCAGCCCGCTGATCCGCATGAAGATCCACCAGTTGAGCTCCGAGTTGCTGTGCGACTGCTGCCGCGCGTCCGTCAGGGTTCTCGCGCGGATCATCAGTACCCCCCCACCAGACGCGGGTACAGCGTCCACGCCGCCCCGACAAAGGCCAGCACGCTGATCAGCAGCACCCCGTACCACATCTGACGCTGGTACGCCACGCCGAAGCCCGTGAAGTCCATCACGATGATGCGCAGACCGTTAAACGCGTGATACACGACGCCCGCCGTCACGAACAGCAGCCCCACCCGGAACGGCCACAGATCGTACGTCTCGTGAATCGCCATGTAGAAGCGCTCACCGAATATGAACGACCCGATGCTGAACACGTGCAGCATCAGGTAAAACAGAATCGCCAGCCCCGACAGGCGGTGAAGCAGGAAGGCCCACTGCCCCTCTCTTCCTCGGTACATCCAATCCTCCTCGACGTCTCAGCCCCGTCTCGCCAACACACTAGGGCGAACGTTATGCCGTGTGGGTGACCATTCACACCACGCTTTCAGACACTGGGCAGGATACCACCCGAGCGGTAAGCCGCGCCCCCTCCCGGCCCGGCCCCCGGAACGCGCCGATGTCACCGCGTGGGGAGCACCCGCGCGCTACCCTGGGCCGCATGACCAGCAAGAATGACCCCACCACCCAGGACTCCACGCGCGACCCGGCCGTGGAAGCTGAATTCCTGCGCAAAACCGTCCTCGGCATCCTCAGCCTCCTCGAAACCAAAGGCCTCCTCAGCTCCCAGGAAGTGGACGGCATCCTCCGCGCCGCGCGGCACGCCGCCACGCCCAAACCCCCCCAGCGGCTCGGCGGGCCCGCCGTCACCACCCAGTGGGTCAAGCCCGGACAGCCCCACCAGCCCCTGGACCGCACAGCTCCCGTCGCCATACCGAACGTGCAGCGCGCTCCGGAACCCGCGGCCGATACGAAACCCCCCGTCATCGATTTCGACCTGCAATAAAGGGCATGCTGGGGGGCGCGCCGAGTGCAGCGGCGCGCCTCCCGTGTTAATGCAGCTTGAAGTTGACGGGCGGGCCGTCAACGGTTGGGATGACTTCGGGTCCTGCCCGGCAGAGGCCCGTTGCCCCGGGTGCGAACACCTGACCTCCGGGCTGGACAGACAACCACCTCAAGGCCCGCCGGCCCACTGGACGCTGGACGAACTGCCCTATTTCTTCTGTTCGGCGCGGCGGCGCAGTTCACTGGCGAGGTCCGAGAAGTCCTGCGCGGTAGGCAATACCTTCTTGGCGTCCCGTTTGGCTTCCTGAACGACCTGCACCTGGGCCTGCCGACTGTCAGGCAGGCCGTAGGTACGTCGCTCGAAGTAATTCTGTGCGAGGCGGCCGAGCGCGAAGGTCCAGCCGTACACGGCGGGCGCGGTGATCAGGCCTCCGATGAGTGGCAGGGCCAGTTTGGCGAGACCGCGCATGACCTGCCGGGCGGCGAGGCCATACGCGACGGTGACGCCCAGTTCCCGCGCGATCTCGACGGCGCGTTCGGGCGTGACGTCGTGCCCGTAGATCTTGCCGATGTGCAGCACCATCTTCGCCTGGACGGGGGTGATCAGGAGAATGTCCGCGAACGGGATGGGTTCCACGCTGATGGCACCGGCCAGCAGCGCGGCACTCTTGATGACGTCCTCGATGTTCTCTTCGCGGCTCAGGTTCGGGTCAACGTCGAAGTTGAAGTTGTCGAGCACCTGTTTGACGAGGGGTGGAAGCATGATCCGGAGTGTACCGCGCGCGTTTCCGGGCAGATGAGCGCGCGTACAGGCGCGGGTTCACCTTCAGCACGTCCGCGGCCCACTCGGGGTGCCGGGGGCGCTCAGCGCTTCCAGCGGGGGCCGTCCTTGGTGTCCTCCACGGTCACGCCCACCTTCGCCAGGGTGTCGCGCAGTTCGTCGGACTCGGCGTACTGCTTGTTCATGCGGTAGTTCTGGCGGGCTTTCAGGACGAGTTCCATCAGGGCACTGACGACCTGGGTGTCGTCCTGCCCGCGCGCGGGTGCGCCCGTCTCGGCGAACAGGCCCAGGACGTTTCCGCCCAGGTCCCGGTAGGCGGCCCGGGCGCGTTCCAGGCTGCCCCGCGGGACGGGCCCGGCGTTCAGGGCGGCGTTCATGTCCGTGGTTAGGCCGAACAGCGCAGCGACCGCTTTGGGTGTGTTGAAGTCGTCGCGCATGGCATTCTCGAAGGACTGGACGTGCTCGGCGATTCTGGCGTCCAGTGCGGCGTCCTGCCCGGCGGGGGCCGCTGGGAGGCGGCGCTCGATCTCGTGCAGCGCCTCGGTCAGGCGCCGGTAGCCGCTGCGGGCGGATTCGAAGGCGGCCTCGCTGAATTCCGTTATGGACCGGTAGTGACTGCCGACCAGCAGGAAGCGCACCACCATCGGGTCGTGCTGCGCGAGGACGTCCTGAATGGTCAGGAAGTTGCCCTTGCTCTTGCTCATCTTCTCGCCGCCGATGGTCAGCATGTTGTTGTGCATCCAGTAGCGCGCGAAGGCGTGCCCGGCCGCCTCAGCCTGCGCGATCTCCGCCTCGTGGTGCGGGAACTGCAGGTCCAGGCCGCCGCCGTGAATGTCGAAGCCCTCACCGAGGTACTTGAGGCTCATGGCGGAGCACTCGATGTGCCACCCGGGGAAACCCACGCCCCAGGGGGACTCCCAGCGCATGATGTGGCTGGGTTCGGCGTTCTTCCACAGCGCGAAATCTCGCGGGTCGCGTTTCTCCTCCCGCACCGCCTCGCGCGTCCCTTCCTCCTGATCGTCCAGCCTGCGACCAGAGAGTTTGCCGTACTCGGGCCAGCTGCGCACGTCGAAGTACACGCTGCCCGCCGATTCGTACGCGTGCCCGCGGGCGATCAGTTCCTCGATCAGGCGGATCTGCTCGACGATGTGACCGGTGGCGCGGGGGTTGATGCTGGGCTTCAAGACGTTCAGGGCTTCCATGTCCTGCACGAAGGACCACATGTACTTGTCCGCGACTTCCATGGGTTCCAGCTGTTCCAGGCGCGCGCGGGCGAGCATCTTGTCCTCGCCGTTGTCGCTGTCGTTCTGGAGGTGGCCCACGTCGGTGATGTTCGCTACGTAGCGCACCTGGTACCCGAAGTGCTGGAAAGCGCGGCGGATCACGTCGAACGCCACTTCCTTCTTCGCGTGGCCCAGGTGCGCGTCGCTGTACACGGTCGGGCCGCACAAGTACATGCCCACCCGGCCGGGCGTGGTGGGGACGAACTTCACCTTCTGGCGGGTCAGGGTGTCGTGCAGAACGATGTTCGGATCGGGTTGCCGCTGGGTCATGGGGTCTCCTGAGAAGCTGAGGGAACAGAAAAAACCGCGCCACACAGTAAGGGGGCGCGGTCACGGACGCTGAGCTGCGTGGGCCGCTACGGGGTGCAACACAGGGTCGTCATGCGCCTAATGTAGCAGAGAAGCCCCGCCGGGCAAGGCCGCCGCCGGTTGCGGCGCAGGCACGCCCGGGCGGCGCAGCGCGTCCAGCAGGGCGTCCGTGAAGGCCCGGATCACGGGCAGGTTCGCGCGGTGCGGGAGGGTCGCCAGCGCCAGCGGCCGCATCAGCCGCTCCGGCAGGGGCAGCGCCACGAGGCCCTCGGGCAGTGGGGCCAGCGCCAGGCGGGGCATGACGCTGACGCCCAGCCCGTGCGCCACCATGCCCATGATCACGCTGTCCTCGGTGATCTCTGTGATCGGGTTGGGTTCCATCCCACTGCGGCGCAGGTAGCCCATCACGCGCAGGTTGCAGGAGTTCGGACCGGGCGCCATGAGCAGCGGACCGTTGAAATCCTCCAGCGTGACCGGGTGCGTGCCGCGCCTCGCAGGGGCCACGAACAGGTACTCGTCCAGCACCAGCGGGGTCAGGCGCAGATCCGTCCAGTTGTCCTCAATGACAATCGCGGCGTCTGCCTGACCGCGCCGGACGAGGTCCTCACCGCCGCCGTCCACCTCGCCGTCCAGCAGGCGCACCGTGACGCCAGGGTGCCGCGCGCGGAACGCCGCGAGTGCCGGCGGGAGCAGGTGCGTGGCCGTCGAGCGGAACGACGCCACGCGCAGCACGCCGCGCAGCTGCGTGTCCTCCTGCGCGGCCAGCAGTGCGTCCCCGGCCGCCTGCACCGCCGCGCGCGCATGCACGAGCATGCGTTCGCCCGCCGGGGTGGGCTGCGTGCCCCCCCGACTGCGCCGCAGCAGCGGCCGCCCCGCCAGGGCCTCCAGTTTGCTGATCGCCTCGCTGAGCGTGGACTGCGACACGCCCAGTTCCGCCGCCGCCTCACTGAAGCCGCCGGCGTCCGTCACCGCCAGCAGGGCGCGCAGCTGCGCCAGCGACGGCAGGCCGGTGGAGGAGGGGCGTTCGCGGGTCATACCCCAGTGTAGGCCGCACACCCATGAACCCGCATCGGGAAAACCGATACAAGTGGAGGGGGACAGCGCCCACACCGATGGTCAGAACAGCCCCCACAGGCGCACCCTGAAGACATCACCGGCCACCCCCGGCCGCGCCCCCGACGAGGTCCACCCCATGACTGCCACCCTGCACCGCACCACCCCCACCCACCTGCACGCCCCCCTCCTCCCCGACCCCACCGCCCCGCTGTACAGCCTGGAAGTCATCGCCCCGACCCGCCAGATCCCCCACCTCAGCGGCTGGACCCTCCAGGCCTGGCCCGTCGCCAGCCTGGGCGACCTGACCCTCCAGGCCCGCCCCCACGACGCCAGCGCCACCCCCGACGACCTGCGCGCTGCCCTGCGCGCCGCCGGGCTCACCCCGCTCGGACCCGTCCGCGCCCACCGCTGACCCAGGACCCCGCATCGGTAAGCGCCCCGTCACGCCCGCCTTGACCACCTCATCACAACGCAGCGCCATACTGGGCGGCATGGACGGCGGCGCACACCCCACCCCACACCGCGCGCCCGGCACACCCACGCCGGGCAGCGCGGCCACCATCACCGCGCGCTTCCTGCGGATGCTCAGCATCACCCTCGAACAGCTCGACGCCGTGCGCGACGCCAACGAACGCGCCGAATTCGCCGGGCTCACCGCCCGCGCCGAACGCCTCGAAGCCGAGACGGACGCCCTGGAACGCGAACTCGAGGACCTGTGCCTCCAGGCCTTCGCCACCCCGCTGACCGAGGACGACCTTGCCTTCCACCTGATGGTCTTCCGCAGCCTGACCAACCTCGAGCGTGTGGGCGACTACGCCTTCAACGTCGCCCGCGACCTGGAAACCTTCGCGCCCCGCACCCGCAGCGCCACCCTCCAGGACGCCCTGCCCCTCGTGCGCCTCCTGACGCAGATGCTCGAACGGCTCTCGTACGCCTTCGCCGAACGCGACCTGACCGCCGCGCGGGACGTCATGCGCCTGGACTTCGAACAGGTGGACGCGCTGTACGAACAGATGCAGCGCGCCAGCCTCACCCGCCTGCTCGAACGGCCCGAGGACACCGACGTCGCCCTCACCGCCGGCCGCATGGCCCGCAACCTCGAACGGCTCGGCGACCACCTCGTGAACGTCGCCGAACGCCTCGAACACGTCATCCTGCGCGCCAGCTGAATCCGGCGGGCGCAGCCCGCCACCCCCCACCCGACCTCCCCCACAAGGGGGGAGGAGCAGGGCAGTTCAGGCGACCGGCGCGACCTTGTCCGTGTGAATCGCGCGTTCCTCGCGCGTCCCGCCCTTCAGGAGCGGCATGACCAGCTCCCCGAAGCGGCGCGCTTCCTCCAGGTGCGGGTACCCGCTGAAGATGAACGAGCTGAAGCCCATGTCCTCGTAGCGGCGGATCTTCGCGGCCACCTGCTGCGGATCGCCGACGAGGGCGACGCCCACGCCGCTGCGGGCCATGCCCACGCCCGCCCACAGGCCGGGTTCGACCATCAGGTCCGCGTCCAGGCCCTTCATCATGTCGATCTGGCGTTTCTGGCCCACGCCGTCCACGTGCGCGTGACTCGCCACGAACGCCGCCCGCACGTCCGGGTCTACGCGGCTGATCAGCCGCTCGGCCGCCTCGCGGGCCTCGGCTTCCGTCTCGCGGACGATCACGTGCGTGCGCAGCCCGTAGCGCAGCGGGCGGCCCGTCTGCGCCTCCAGCGCCCGCATCTGCGCCAGCCGCTCGGCAAGCATGTCCTCCCGCTCGCCCCACATCAGGTACACGTCCGCCAGATCCGCCGCGATTCCCTGCGCCACCGGGGACGCCCCGCCGAAGTACAGCGGGATCGGCTGCACGGGCGCCGGGTCCAGCACCGCGTTCTCGAAGGCGTACAGGTCGCTGCTGAACGACTGCGGCGGCGGCGCCGTCCACAGCTGCCGCAGGATCTGCATGAACTCCCGCGTGCGCTCGTACCGCTTGCCGTGATCCTCGCGGTCGCCGTACATGGCGTTCTCGGCCGGGCTGCTGCCGGTCACGATGTTCACCCGCACCCGCCCCGGGAACAGGTTCTGCAGCGTCGCGAGCATCTTCGCGTACATCGCCGGGTGGAACATCCCGGGCCGCACCGCGATCAGCAGCGCCGGATCGGTCGGCGCGCTGCGCGCCAGGGCCGCCACCGCCGCCGTGTAGTTCTCGTGCTCACTGTGGTAGTTCGTGGCGGTCAGCAGCGCCTCGAAGCCCGCCTCGCCCGCCGTGCTGATCAGCGACTGCAGGTACGCCAGGGTCGGCTTACGCGGCGGTTTCTCCTTCGTGCCGATGAACTCGCCGTCACGCGACAGCTGAAGAAACCATAGAAATTCGGACTGGGAAGGATTGGTCATGAGGGGGCTCCTGACAGGGTCTGCCAGACGTAGACGGTGGGGCCGTACTCGTCAGGCTCAGTGGCGTAGTGGAACTGGAATTGACGTGTGGGATGCTGCTCGCCCAGCGCGGCTTTCCAGGTGCGCAGGAGCACCTGAGCGAGGTACTCGTAGGCTTCTAGAGGTGCCTCGTCGTTTGAGGGCAGCAGATCGTAGATGTGGACGTGATTCAGGACGCTCTCGATGGCTTGCCGTTTGTGGCCGGTACTCTCCTGCCACTGCCGAAAGTTCTCTAGATCGAAGCGGTCTGCCCTGATGACGTGCTCCTCGAATTCAATGAAACGCGGCCACAGGATGGCACTCAGCGCGACGGCGTGGAGAATATTTCCCTCGTTGGAGAGGAGGTCCGTCGCTCTTGGCGTCCACGATCCCAGCGTCGTGAGGAGCTGAGCCGAATCGGGCAGCACACCCTCACTCATGCCTTCACGCCGCCTGCGGTGAGGCCCGCGACGAAGCGGCGCTGGAAGATGGCGATCAGCAGCACGAGGGGCACGGTGGCGACGACGACGGCGGCGGCGATCAGCGGCCAGGGGAACGCGAATTCGCCCTGGTAGAGGGTCACGCCGACGGACACGGTGCGCATGGAGAGTTTGGTGTTGAAGCTCAGGGCGAGCAGGAATTCGTTCCAGGAGTTCACGAACACCAGCAGCGCGGCCGTGACGACGCCGGGCGTCGAGAGCGGCAGGACGACGCGGGTGAGCGCGCCGACGCGGGTGGTGCCGTCCACCATGGCGGCCGCCTCGAGGTCGCGGGGGATGGCGCTGAAGAACGCCACGAGCGTCAGGATGCCGATGGGGAGGCTCAGGGCGGCGTAGGGGAGGATCAGCGCGGGGTAGGTGTTCAGCAGGTTCGCGCCGCGCATCAGGCGGAACATGGGCACGAGCAGGCTGACGACCGGAAGCATGCTGAACGTGACCACGGCGGTCATGAGCAGGCCGCGTCCGCGCAGGTTCAATCGGGCCAGGGCGTACGCGGCGGGCACGGCGGCGGCGATGCACAGCACGGTGCTCAGGAGGCTGACGGTCAGGGAGTTCAGGAAGAACTGCGCGAACGGCTGCTCGCTGAACACCCGGGCGTAGTTGCTGAAGTCCAGCTTCGACGGGAGGTACTGCACCGGGAACTTCTGGAGTTCCCCCTCTGATTTCAGGCTGGTGAGCACCATCCAGATGAACGGGAAGAACCCGCCGACGATCAGGGCGGCCAGCGCGGCGTACCGCCCGGCGCGCTGCGCGGGCGTGAGGCGCTGGGGGCTGGTGTCGCCACTCACGAGTTGCCTCCGTCCCGCACGAAGCGGACGTACACGGCCGTCACGGCCAGACTCAGCGCGAACAGGGCCACGCTGAGCGCGGCGGCGTACCCGAAGTCCAGGAACTCGATGCCCGTGCGGTAGATGTACACGCCGAGCGTCTCCAGCAGCCCCTGCGCGGGTGCCTGCTGGATGAAGGTGTAGGGAATGTCGAAGACCTGCACGGCGCTGATGGTGCGGAAGATGAACGCCACGGCGAGGCTGGGGGCCAGCAGCGGCAGGATCACCCGGAAGAACGTCTGGGTGGGGGTCGCGCCGTCCACCTGCGCCGCCTCGATCATCTCCTTCGGGATGCCCTGCAGGCCGCCTAGCACGATCAGCGCGACGAAGGAACTCGTCTTCCAGACGATGGTGAGGACCATCGCCAGGACGCTCAGGCCGGGCGTGCTGAGCCAGCGCAGCGGCTCCTGAATGAAGCCCGCGCGCACCAGCAGGTCGTTGAACACGCCGTACTGCGCGTTGAACAGCCACGCGAAGATCAGGCCCGTGATGACCGGCGGCATCGCCCACGGCAGCAGCAGGGCCACGCGGGCCACGTCCCGCGCGCGGCTGGGCAGGTGCGCGGCCAGCGCCATGGGGACGCCCACCAGGAACGACCCGCCGACCGTCAGCACGCCGAAGAACAGCGTGTTGCGCAGCGCCGCGCCGAAGCGGGCGTCGCCGAGCATCTGCGCGTACTGCTTGACACCCACGAAGCCCGTGAGCCACGGTTCGGTCAGCTTGTTCAGGTACAGGCTGTCGCGGAAGGTGGTCAGCATCGGGAACAGCAGCACGCCCAGCAGCAGCGTCGCCGCCGGCAGCAGCAGGAAGAAGGCCAGCAGGCCCTCGCCGGGTTCACGGCGAACCCGGCGGGAGGGAGAGGAGTTCAGGGGTGGGGTCATACGGACTCCGATTGAATGGTGTGTAAAAACCGTTCAATCCGAGCGGATGCGAGAGGGAGCGGTGAGGGTTCCGGGCGTAGAGTTGGCAGATCGGTGAAGTGCCGATCTGTCAAAGAAGTAGACGGAATCCGAGTCACTTCAGCAGGGGTTCCAGGTCACGCTTCATGTCGTTCAGGGCGGCGTCCACGCTCTTGCTGCCCGCGACGGCGGCCGAGACGTTGTTGCGGATGATCTCGCTGACACGCGGGTAGGCGGGCGTGACGGGACGCGGGCGGGCCTTCGTGACAATCGGGTACAGCGCCTTGAAGTGCGGGTTGGCGGTCAGCACGGCCTTGTCGTTATACAGGCTCTTGCGCACGGGCAGGTAGGCGCCCTTGACGGCCATTTCCTTCTGCACGTCACTGCTGGCCATGAACTGCAGGAGTTTCACAGCCGTCGCCTTGTTGCGGCTGTAGGCGTTCAGGCCCCATTCCCAGCCGCCGGTGCAGGTGGCGGTGGCGTTCTTCCCGAAGGCCGGGAGCGCAGCGACGCCCACGTCGCCCTTGACCTTGGTGGGCTGGGGGCTGTTGCCCTGGAAGTGCGCCCAGGCGTAACTCCAATTCAGGCCGAACAGGACGTTCCCGGCCTGGAACTGCTGGCGGGAGTCGTCGGTTTTCATCTCAGCGCTGGCGGCGGGGGCCAGCTTGGTCTTCACGGCGTTCACGAGGAAGCCCAGGCCCTGTTTCGCGGCGGGGCCCGTGACGTCGCCCACGCTGCCGCCGCCCGTCCAGGTCATCTCCAGGAAGTTGCACACGGTCCCCTCAATGGGCGCGCCCTGGAAGTTGAAGCCCTGGAGGCTCCCGCCCTCGGCCTTCTGGATGCGCGCGGCGGTTGCGGCGAGTTCATCCCAGGTTCTGGGCACCTTGGCCTTGTACTTCTCGAGCAGGTCCTTGCGGTAGTACAGGAACTGCGAGTCAGTAAAGGCGGGCATGGCGTACAGCTTGCCGCTGACGCTGGCGGCAGCGACCGGGCCGGGCAGGAAAGCTTTCAGGTACGTGTCCTTGCTGGGCAGGTACGCGTCGAGCGGTTCAGCCCAGCCGGCGGCTGCGAAGGTGGCGGTGCGGACCACGTCGATCAGGAAGAGGTCGAGGGTGTTGTCCTTGGCGGCCAGCACGGTGGTGAGGTACTGGTTCTGCGCTTCGCTGGTGGCGCCGCCGGTCTCGATCTTGATCCTGACGTTGGGGTTCTGCTTCTCGAAACGGTCGAAGATGGGCTGGAAGATCTCGGGGCGCTGCTGGCTGCCCATGAACACAGTCAGGGTGGTGGCGGCGTGGGCGGCGCTGCCGAGTGCGGCGAGGGCTAGGGTGGCGGTCAGGGTGAGTCGGGTACGCATGGGAACCTCCGGAAAAAGTGGACTTGTTTTATCAACTAATGCTCTGCTGTTCCAGTCGCCCCCGTGACGCTGTACAGACCACGCACGGAAGACCCTGAACGCAGTGCGCGCCTGTGTCCGGTGCGCCAATTGGCCTACCGCCCCGCCAGGGAGTCGCCGTACACTCCGGAACGTGACCACAACCGAGATGCCCCGCTGGCGCACCGACGACCTGTACGCCAGCCTGAACGACCCGCAGCTGGACCGCGACCTCAGCGCGCTGGGCCAGGACGTGCAGGCCCTGGAGGCCCTGTTCGACACGCAGGGCGTCCGCGCCGGATCAGCCGTCACGCCCGCCGCCGTGGACGCCGCCCTGAGCGAACTGAACGCCGTGCTGACCCGCCTGGGGCGCGTGCGCGCGTTCGTGTACGCCCACGTGACCACCGACAGCCGCGACGAGACCGCCCAGGCCCGCATGGCCACCCTGACCACTCTGACCCTGCCGCTGGGCCCGCTCGGCTCGCGCCTGACCGCTTGGCTGGGCGGCCTGGACGACGACGCCCTGAACGCCCTGCTGGAGCAGAGCGCGGCTGCCCGCGCGCACGAACACCGACTGCGCCGCGCCGCTCAACTCGCCCGCCACCAGATGACCCCGCCTGAGGAGGACCTCGCCGCCCGCCTGCACCCGGCCAGCGGCGGCGGCTGGAGCAAACTGCACGGCAACGTGTCCAGCACCCTGTCTGGTGAGTACCGCGGCCAGGCCCTGCCCGTGACGGCCCTGCGCGCCCTGGCCAGCGACGCCGACGCGCAGGTACGCGAGGACGCCTTCAATGCCGAGATCGCCGCCTGGAAGACCCAGGAGACCGTGTTCGCCGCCTGCATGAACGGCGTGAAAGGGGAGGAGGGCACCCTCGCCCAGCGGCGCGGCTTCACAGACGTCGTCGCGCCCAGCCTCCTGAGCAACGGCATCGACCGCGAGACGCTGGACGCCATGCAGGGCGCCGTGATCCGCGCGCTGCCCGACTTCCGCCGGTACTTCCGCGCCAAGGCCCGCCACCTCGGCAAGACACAACTCGACTGGTGGGACCTGTTCGCCCCGGTGGGCCAGAGCGACACCCACTGGGACTACGCCGCCGGGGAGGCGTTCGTGGAACGCCAGTTCCGCGCGTACAGCCCCGCCCTGGGTGACTTCGCCGCCCGCGCGTTCGGTGAGCGCTGGATCGACGCAGGCCCCCGCGACGGCAAACGCAGCGGCGCGTTCTGCATGAAATGGCAGGGTGCCGACAGCCGCATCCTGATGAACCACGATCCCAGCCTCGACTCGGTCAGCACCCTGGCGCACGAACTGGGCCACGCGTACCACAACGTGCAGCTTGGCGGCCTGGACCCCCTCCAACAGGAGACGCCCATGACCCTCGCGGAGACCGCCAGCATCTTCTGCGAGACGATCATCCAGAACGCCGCCCTGGCCACCGCGCAGGGCCAGGAGCGCCTGTACGTTCTGGAAACGCAGCTCATGGGCCACGCGCAGGTCGTCGTGGACATCCACAGCCGCTTCCTGTTCGAGAAGGCCGTCTTCGAACGCCGCGCCGCGGGCGACCTGAACCCCAGCGACTTCAACACCCTGATGGTGCAGGCGCAGCGCGACACGTACGGCGACGCCCTGAACACCCCCCACCCCTACATGTGGGCGGTCAAGCCGCACTACTACGGCCGCAGCTTCTACAACTACCCGTACACCTTCGGGCTGCTGTTCGGCCTGGGCCTCTACGCCCAGTACGAGCAGGCCCGCGCCCAGGGGCAGGAGGCGGACTTCCAGGCCCGCTACGACGCCCTCCTGGCCGCCACCGGGCAGGCCACCCCGCTGGCCCTCGCCGCGCGCTTCGGCATCGACCTGCACGCCCCGGACTTTTGGGAGGGCAGCCTGAACGTCATCCGCCGCCAGATCGACGCCTACGAGGCCACCACGCAGGCGTAAGGAGGGCAGAAGTGGGGCGTCGAGGGGAGACGATCCCGAGCCACGCCCCACTGCCTATGCCCCGCGTCAGCGCACCCTGACGTCCTGATCGAACCACGTCAGCACGCGCTCGCTCCCGAACGGCCACACCGTCACGCGGGCGGCCTGCGCGGCCTCCTGCGCAAATTCCGGGAGGGGACCGTGGTTCTTCGGCGTGACGTTCCACGCGGGCGCGTCACCCGGCAGACCTGCGAGCTCCCGCGCGCGCGCCAGGCCCGTGCGCAGGTCGCCCAGCTCATCCACCAGCCCGCGGTCCAGCGCGTCAGTGGCACTCCAGATGCGGCCGCGGCCCAGCTCGTTCACGCGCTCCTTGCTGAGCCCGCGGCCCTCCGCGACGCGGGTCGTGAAGCGGTCGTACACCTCCAGGATGCCCTTCTCGACGTGCTCGCGCTCGTCTTCGCTATACGGGCGGGCCGCGGAGTACATCAGCGCGCGGTCCCGGCCCACCCGTTCGGGGTTCAGGCCGTGACGGCGGTTGAATTCCGTCAGGACCGGCTTGCCACTGACCACGCCGATGCTGCCGGTCAGGGTGTACGGTGACGCGACGATCGTCTTGGCGTGCGTGGCGACGTAGTACCCGCCGGACGCGGCGTACTCGCCCATCACGACCACGACCGGCTTTTCGCTCGTCGCGACCTCGCGCCAGATCAGGTCGCTGGCCAGGGCGCTGCCACCCCCGCTGTTCACGTACAGCACGATCGCCTTGGTGGACTTGTCCCCCTTGGCGCGGCGCAGCGCCGCCACGACCGTGTCCGACCCGGCCATCGGGCCGCCCAGCAGCGGCAGCGGGATGGGGTTGGTGCGGCTCTTCCCAGTGATGATCGTCCCCACCAGGGGCACCACCGCCACCCGCCCCTCCTTCGCCGCCTTGCCGGGCAGGCTGGGCATCAGCAGGTCCGCTACGGCGGCGAACGGGCGGCTGGCCGGGCCGATCAGCTCGTCCTCGTACGCCACCTTCGTGATCAGTCCCGCCTCCAGAGCCGCCTGGGCGCTCGTCAGGTCTGCCGCGAGCCACCCGGCCGCTACGTCCTGCGGGACGCCGCGTGCCGCCGCGAGATCGCGCATCCACGCGCCCTCCAGGCCCGACAGGTACGCCTGAAGCTGCTCGCGGTTGTGGTCGTCCATCCGCTCCTCGGAAAAGCGCGTCAGGGCCGCCTTGTACTCGCGGATGCGCAGGTTCTCGAACTCGATCCCGCGTTTCTTCAGGAATTCGCCCAGGAACGTGCTCTCCAGCCCGAAGCCGCTGACGTTCACCTCGGCGGACTCCGGCGCGACCAGTTCCCCTGCGCCGCTCGCTGCGATCAGGGACAGCATGTTCAGCTGCGGCAGGTACGCCACCACTCGCTTGTCCTTCTGCAGGTCGGCCAGCAGGCCCCGGACCGCGTGCGCCGTCGCGGGCGCCGCCGTGAACTCCCCGAAGCGCACCAGCACCCCGTGCAGCCACGACGCGCCGCGCAGCTTCTCGACACGCGCCGCCAGGGCCTCCAGCGACTCCGTGCGGCTCAGCAGCCCCGCCACTGGATTCGTCGGCTGACGCTCCGGGTACGGGCCACTCAGGTCCAGCACCACCCACGTGGGGCGGATCACGCCGCCGGGCAGGGCGTCATCACTCTTCAGGAACGGAAGTTTCAGGTTCATGCCCCACGCTACGCGCACCCGCCCTGAGAAGTTCCACGGGCGCCCGCACGCTGACGGGGCTCGTTTCGCGCCGCAACCCGGTCAGGAAGAGGGCTCTGTGGGCCGATTGATCATTTCCTCTGAACTGCTGCTGCGGCGCCCAAGGATGCCGTAGCATGCCGGGATGTCAGTCCCGACCCCCCCTGTCCCCCGGAGTGGCGCGTGAAGCCCGAACAGATCCAGTCGCAGCTGACCCGCGTGATCAGCGACTCCATCGGCGGCCTGCGCGACCCGCGCGTGCCCATGATCGTCACAGTCGAGCGCGTGACCGTCACCGCCGACTACTCCCTGGCCCGCGTGTACGTCAGTGCCATGACCGGCGACATGGAGGACCTGCTGGACGCCCTGCGCGGCGCCCGCGGGTACCTGCAGCGGCAGGTGGCCGATCACGTGAAACTGCGCCGCACGCCCGTGCTGGAATTCCACGATGCCAGCGACCGCCCCCCCCTGTGACCGTTCCTGAGACGGCACCCTGGCCGCCCACCCTCATCCGCGTGCGCTACGCCGAGACGGACGCGATGGGCGTCGTGCACCATGCCACGTACCCCGTGTGGTTCGAGGTGGCCCGCACTGACCTGATGCACCACCTGGGCCTGCCGTACCGTGAAGTGGAGGCGCGCGGGTACTACCTGATGCTCTCGGGCCTGAACGTCGAGTACCGCCGCGCCGCCCGCTACGACGATGAACTCCACATCGTGGCGCGGCTCAGCAGCGTCCGCTCGCGCACCATGACCTTCACGTACGAGGTCCTGCGCGGCGACGAACTGCTCGCCACAGGCGAGACCCGCCACATCGCCACCGACCAGACCTACCGCCCCGCCCGCCTCCCGGACGACGTCCTGAGCCTGCTTCAGGGCCAGCCGCGCTAGACTGCCCGGCACATGAGCCACCTGTCGCGCACCCTGCCGCTCAAACGTGCCGCGCACGTGTACCTCGTCCGGGACGGGCACCTGCTGCTCGTCGAGGAACGCATGGACGACGGCAGCATCTTCTACGGCCTGCCCGGCGGCAAGGCCCTCCCAGGCGAGACCCTCGGCGACGCCGCCGTCCGGCAGGTTCTCGTCGAGACCGGCCTGACCGTCACGGACCTGATGTTCGTCAGCCTGCTTGAAGGCGAACTGCTGACCGGCACCCGCAACGAGTGTTACGCCATCTTCGGGCGCTTCACCGCCACCTTCCACGGCGAGATCGACCCCACCGACCCCGAAGTCGTGGGCGTCAAGTGGGTGCCGTTCGCGCAGGTCGAGTCCCTGGTCCGCTACGGTCCACCCCCGGAAGTCGAGGAACGCAACCCGCTGATCTGGGTCCCCACCCGCGACTTCGTGCAGGGTCAGCCCCGCGCGTACTACCCCATCTAGCAGCCATCTGGCAACGCACGAGGCGGCCCCGGACATCCGCGGGCCGCCTCGTGAAGACCTTCAGTTCAGGGTCTTGATGTACGCCTGCAGGTTCGCGATGTCACTGTCGGTCAGCTGCGCCTCCGTGAAGCGGGGCATCATGGCCTGCAGCTCACGCTCCGGGGTCTTGCCTTCACGCAGGGTGGTCCTGAACTGATCCAGCGTCCAGTCCTTGGGCCCGTTGGCCGCCACGAGGCTGGGCCCGATCTGCCCCTGCCCGTTCGCACCGTGGCACCCCGCGCAGTTTGCCGCGAAGGTCTTCCCGCCCGCAGAGGCGTCCCCCTGGGGCTCAGCCGCCGCTGCCGTCTCTGCGGGCTGCTGCCCGGTGGACCCGGCTGTGTTGGTGTCGGTGGCGCTGCCCTCCGTGGTGCTGTTCTGCACGTCACCGGTGGTGTTGCCCTGGGCCTCGACCGTCGCGCCGTTCACGCCCGCTTGCTCGCCCCCGTCGTTCGCCGCGCGGGTGTTCGCCTGGGTGCCGCCCGCAGGGCCGGAGGACGCCCCATTGGCGCTGGGCGCGGACTCGCCGTTCTGTTCGGGGGCCTTCGTTTCCTCGTGTCCCTTTTCTTCCTTGTGGATGGCCTTGTTGTACCCGACGACGGACCCGCCGATGGTCAGGGCCAGCAGCAGCGCCATAGAAACGACGAACGTGTTCTTCATATACGACCGAGCCTACCATACGGTCAGGGGGGCGTTTGCCCGTGCCAGCGCGCACTTCCATCACGCGTGCAGCGCGGCCTACACTGCCGGGCATGCCCCAAGTGCGCCTCGCCAGTCTGACGTGCAGCAACACCGACATCCTGCACGCCCTGCACGCCACGGACCGGCTGGTGGCCGTGGACAGCCACAGCGACGCGCCCGGCATCGACCACGCCATGCGGCTGGGCCCGGACCTGAACATCGACGTGGACGCCCTGACCCGCGCCCGCCCCGATCTGGTGCTCGCCAGCCTGAGCGTGCCGGGCATGGAGCGCGTCGTGCAGGCCGTGCAGGACGCCGGGTTGAACACCGTGATCCTCGACCCGACCAGCGTGCCGGACACCGCCGCCACCATCCGGCAGGTGGGCGCGCTGCTGGGCCTGCCGGAACGTGGGGCGGCGGTCGCCGACGCGCTGGAGGCCGAACTGGCCGCCCTGCACCGCCCCGTCCGCACCCCAGCGCGCGTGCTGGTCGAGTGGTGGCCGAAACCCATCATCGCCGCCACCCGCGACTCCTGGGTCACGGACCTGCTGAGCAGTCTGGGCGCCGTCAATGCCCTGGCAGCCCGGGAGGGCCGCAGCAGCCCCCTCACGCTGGACGAGGTCCGCGCCGCCCGCCCGGACCTGATCGTGTGCTCGTGGTGCGGCGCGAAGAAACTGCGCCCCGAGGTCATTGAGGCGCGCGGACTGGGCGTGCCCGTCGTCGCCGTGCCCGAGAGCGGCCTGGGTCGCCCCGGCCCCCGCCTGATCGAGGGCGCCCGGCAGATCCGCGCCGCACTGGATGCGCTGGGCCGCTGATGGCAGCAGAAGGGGAGAGGCCACCCAACCTCCCCCCCAGACCAGATCCACGGTTTACGCGAGGTCGTCCAGCGTCTCGTTCAGATCCTTCTTCACGCAGGTGAACATCGGGGTGTCCTGCAATGTGTAGTTGCTCGCCTCGGTGTAGCGCAGGCGGTGGACGAGATCCACGAATTCCTGCGGGTGGTCACTGTCGAAGCTCACCACGAACTCCTGGTCGTCAATGCCGTAGGAGTAGCTGGTGTTGATGCGCACGCCCTTGAACGGCTCGGAGGCGTAGATGTGCTCGTCCATCATGCCCTGGCGGGCGTGGGGGGTCAGGTCATACCACGCGCGGGTCTTGATAAAGGGGTAGATGAACAGGTAGCGGCCCTGGCCGGGCAGGATCTCCAGGCCGTGGCCGCTGCCCTCGACGCGGTTCACGTACTGGCTGCGTTTGTTCATGCTGGTGAACGTGTACGGCTGGGTCAGGTACCCCATCAGGCGGGTGCGGTTCAGGCGCGCCTGGGCGTCCTGGAAGTCGCGGACGTCAAAGGCCATGCGCCAGATCATGAAGTCCACGTCGCCGCGCACGCCGACCAGCGAGTAGCTGCGCTGGATGAGGCCCTTCGCGGCGGGCGCGTCGGCCTGCCACGCGTCGGCGGCGGCCATGAACTCGGCCTTGATCTCCTCGCGCTCGGCGTGCGGCAGGCGGCGGAAGGCCGGGTCAAGCTTGAAGAACGAGTAGTTCATGAACTGCCGGCCCGAGCGGTCGGGTTCACGCTGCGTGACCTGCCCGCTGGGGTCGAGGTCCACCATGCGCTTGCGGGCGGGGCGACCGGCGGGCGCACCAGCAGGGGCTCCGTGGGTGGGTGCGGCGGGCTGGGTGTTCGTGTCGGGCTGTTCGCTCATGGGATCACCGGGGCGCGCGGGGCGCCGAAGTCAGGAAAGGGGGAAGGGGAGGGGGGCCCAGGGTTTGCCGCGCCGGAAGCGCGGGGGTGGGGGCGCACGCGCTGAACTATTTCACCCGCCGCGCGGGGCGCATGACCCCGAACGACCGGTCAGGCAGGCCGCACGCGCGGAACGGGAAACACCATTTGGAAGTCGGGCACCGCGGCGGTCAGTCGCGGCCGCCGCTCCAGCAGGGCCGAGTGGAAGTCCCCGCCGATCACGCTCAGCCGCGCGGGCCGCACCCAGCCGGACGCCGAGACGGTCGTCAAGAGTGACTCCCGGGCCTCCGCTTCCGGCAGGGGCGGCTGCGTCAGCGTCCGCCACGCGGCAGGCACGACCGCGGTCGTCACCGGCAGCGACGGTCCCCAGGCCTGTACGCTCAGGTGCGCCAGCAGCCGCCCGTTCTGCGTGACCCGCACCTGCTCGCGCCCCGGCACGCCCTCCCACGCGAAATCCGCCCGTGATTTGGGAATCGCCCAGTTCCGGCGGCCCCATACCACGCTCTCCTTCGTGCTCACCACGTTTCGCGTCACCTGCGGCTTGTCCCTCAGGGACACCCAAAGCAGCTCGTCGTACGGCCCCACGCCGGACTGCGCGTAGCGCACGAGCATCAGCGCCCCCGCCTCCTGGCCCCCGTACACGGCCACCACTCCCCGACCCTTCAAGTTCCACGGCGCACCAGACACGCCCGGCAGCGTATACCCTGCACGCATGCTCAAGCACGTCTCCTTCCTGACCCGCGACATCGGCGCGACCGTCGCCTTCTACGAGCGCCTCGGGGCGACCACCGAGAAGAACCTCACCACCACCGAGGGGCACCGCCGCGCCGTCCTGCGTCTCGGGAACGGCCTCCTCCAGTTCTTCCAGGTGAGCGGCGAGACCCCCGCCCCGCACCCCCACTGGGCCGAGCACATCGCCCTGCACGTCACCGGCCTGCGCGCCCTGCTCCAGACGCTGCGTGACTCGGGCGTGACCGTCACCCGCGACCTGCAACCCAGTCCCAGCGGCCGGGACATGGCCTTCGTGCAGGACCCCGACGGGCGGCAGGTGGAACTCCTCGAAGCCTGACCCGCACTGGGGGCAGCACATCCGCCGTACTGGCCGCCGCCCGCGCGTTAGCCTGAGCACATGACGCCGACCATCGTGATCGTGCCGGGCCTGGGAGACAGCGGCCCGGAGCACTGGCAGAGCCTCTGGACCAGCAAGTTCGGCGCGGCGCGCGTGCGGCAGGACGACCCGGACCGGCCCACCCCCGAGACGTGGTCGGCCCGCCTTCAGGAGGTCATCGACGCGACGCCCGGCGATCTGGTCCTGATTGGGCACTCGTGTGGCGTGCTGAACATCGTCCACTGGGCGCGCCTGACTGGCGGGCACCCGCGCGTGAAGGGCGCGATGCTCGTCGGCCCCACCGACGCGGACATGACGATCGAGGAGTATCCAGCTGTGCAGGGCATGGCGCCCGTGCCCATGCAGCCCCTGCCGTTCCCGGCACTGGTCGTCGCCAGCGAGAACGACCCCTTCGCCACTTTCGAGCGTGCCCAGGCGTTCGCTGAAGCGTGGGACGCCGAATTCATCTCGGCGGGCGAGGCCGGGCACATCAACGTCGCCAGCGGGCACGGCGACTGGCCCGACGGCGAGGTGCTGCTGGGCGAGGCCCTGCACGCCTGGACACCACCAGATATCGTGCGACTCTGAACCGCCACAGTCGAAGTGGCGGGTGGAGTAGGCGAGGAGACGGGTCCTCAGCGGTCTAGTGCGGCGGTGCCTGTCCCTGCCCACACTCTTCTGCCTGAACCCTGAAACTGGAAGCGCGCCCCGATCATATGACCCGGGCGCGCTGTCCGTTCAGCGTCAGGTGCTGGCGATCTTCTCGTTGCTGTACTTGTCGAGCAGCGCCTCGAAGGCGCGCTTGGGCTGGGCGCCCACAACGCCCTCAACGGGCTGGCCGTCCTTGAAGAGGATCAGGGTGGGAATGCTCATGACGCGGTACTGACCCTGCGTGACGGGGTTCTCGTCCACGTTCAGTTTCGCGATCTTGACCTTGCCCTCGTACTGCCCGGCGAGTTCCTCGATCACCGGCGCGATGATGCGGCAGGGGCCGCACCAGGGGGCCCAGAAGTCCACCAGGGTCAGGCCCTCGCTGATCTCGTTGTTAAAGTTGCTGTCCGTGAGTTCCACAGGCTTCATGCCCCGACTATACCCCTGGGGGGCAGGGCGGAGATATGCCAGGAGGGGGTGTTCCCTCACCGGTTGTTTAACCGTGGTGAGGTGCGTCGCAGTTGGCGGTCCCGCGGCCGGGAACGCGCTAGCCTGCCGGGCATGACGGTCACGGATTCCGGCGACTTCCGGCGCGGCGCGGCGCTGTTCGCGCGGGGCGAGTGGTGGGAGGCGCACGAGGCCTGGGAGCGCCCCTGGATGACCGCGCGCGGGGACGACCGGGCGTTCCTGCAGGCGCTGATTCTGCTCGCGGCCGCGCTGCATAAGCGCTGGGCGCACGGCAGCCTGACGCACCGGAACTACGACAAGGCCCTGCGGTACCTGGACACGCTGCCCGCCGAGTACGGGGGGGTGGCGCTCGCGCAGCTGCGCGCCGACGTCTGGGACGCCCTGCAGGGCTCCACGCGACCGGAGGCTGGGCGGCCCGCACTGCATGGCCCATCGGGTGGGCCGTTTCCCGCGTGACAGTCCGTCAGGTATCCTGACCCGCGAACGCTCAGGTCACGCCCCACAGTGGGCCGCGCCGGGCGTCCGCCGGAGCCGCCCCATGGCAGGCCCCCGGCCCCAGGAGACAGGACAGATGGAACGTATTGCACTCTTTATTGACGGCGCCAACGTGTACGCAGCAGCGAAACGACTCGGGTGGAACTTCGACCACCGCAAGATCCTGGAGCACTTCTCCGCTCCGGGCCGCCTGTACAACGCCTTCTACTACACGGCCGTCCCCACCCCCATTGACGACAAGCAGAAGCGCTTCACGGACGCCCTGACCTACATGGGTTACACGGTCCGCACCCGCCCCCTGCGCGAGGCGACGGACGACAGCGGCGACACGTACCGGCGCGCCAGCCTCGACATCGAGATCGTCACGGACCTGCTGACCACCAGTGACCAGTACGACACAGCGGTGCTGCTGACCGGCGACGGGGACTTCGAGCGGCCGGTCGAGGTGCTGCGCGCGCGCGGCAAGCGCGTCGTGGTGGCCAGCATCGCGGAGATGACCAGCTACGAGCTGCGCAACGCTGCCGACCAGTACGTGGACTTCAAGGACATCCGCGAGCACGTCGAGCGCCCCGGCTACCGCCTGCCCAGCGAGCAGCGCGGCCTGGAAACCCGGCCCTTTTACACGTCCGCCGCCCTGGACGGCGACGACCGCTGATGAGTCTGCCGGTCGCACTGGACGCGATGGGCGGCGATCACGGCGCCCCACCTAACGTGGAGGGCGCATTGGCCGCGGCCCGCGCGGGGGTGTCCGTGATTCTCGTGGGGGACCGCGTGAAACTCCACGCGGAACTCGGCCGGCACGCGGGGAGCGCCAGCCTGCCCGTCGAGGTGGTCGAGGCGACCGACGTGATCGGCATGGACGAGCACGCCAGTGACGTCCGCAGCCGCACGCAGGCGAGCATCAACGTCGCCTCGCGCCTCGTGAAGGAGGGCCGCGCGTCCGCGGTGGTCAGCATGGGCCACAGCGGCGCGACCATGGCGTCCGCCCTGCTGACGCTGGGCCGCATCAGGGGCGTCGAGCGGCCCGCGATCCTCACGCATCTGCCTGCCAAGGGAGGCTTCACCACCCTGCTGGACGCCGGGGCAAACGCGGACGTGAAGGCCACGTACTACGCGCAGTGGGCGCGGCTGGCCAGCGTGTACCTGAAAGTCGTCGAGGACCGCGAGAACCCCACCGTGGGGCTGCTCTCCATCGGCGAGGAGGACCACAAGGGCAGCGCGCTGGTGCTTGAAGCGCACGGGCTGCTGCGCGCCCTGCACGGCCGGGGCGTGAACTTCCACGGGAACGTGGAGGGCCGCGACATCTTCCGCAACACCACCGACATCGTCGTCACGGACGGCTTCACCGGAAACGTCGTCCTGAAGCTCGCCGAGGGTGAGGCGAAGGTGCTGTTCGGCTGGGTCAAGGAGGCCCTCCAGAGTGGCCTCAAGAGCAAGATCGGTGGCCTGCTCGTGCGCGGCTCGCTGCGCGGCCTGGCCGAGCGGATGGACCCCAGCACGTACGGCGCGAGCCTGCTGATCGGCGTGAAGGGCCTGGCGTTCATTGGGCACGGCAGCGCCGACGCGCGCGCCGTGAAGAACGCCCTGTTGCGCGCCGCCCGCGCGCACGAGGCGAACCTGATTCCCCGCCTGGAGGCGGCCTTCACGGAACAGTCCTCCGGCTGACCCGCCCTATTCGACGCCCGCTCTGACCGCAGCCCGGGCGGGCGTGACTGCTGCTGCGCCGCTCCTCTTGGCACGCTCACCACCTCATGAGAAGGTGTGGGTCATGTTGCAGGAACTCAGTGTTCAGATCGTCAAACCCCAGGTCTGGGTGGGCCTGGCCCTGACGGCGGTGGCCGCGTACGCCATCTACCGCTTCGGGCGCGTACTGATCGGCGCGCTCGAACCGCACGTGCCCCGCCGCCTGCTGCCCGCTCTGAAGTGGCTGTGGTGGCTGGTCGTGATCATCGGCTGGCTGGCCGTCGCCACGGCCGTCGCGTACCTGCCCAGCGTGCCCGTCCTGTTCAACCTGGGGCGCGACATCATGGACGGCTTCCGGCACAGCGCCGGGCAGCTGGTCGTGGTGATCGCCATGGCGCTGATCGCCTGGAACCTGATCGGTACGCTCGCGCAGCGCATCGTGGCCGAACAGGAATTCAACCGCCGCAGCGTCCGCGTGCAAACCCTCAAGGGCGTCGTGGAAAGCACCCTGCGGGTCGTGGTTGTCATCCTGAGCGTCATCGCCGCCCTCCAGGCACTCGGCGTGAACGCCACCAGCCTCCTGGCCGGGGTGTCCGTGCTGGGTCTCGCCGTGGGCTTCGGCGCGCAGAGCCTCATCAAGGACGTCTTCAACGGCTTTTTCATCCTGCTCGAAGACCAGTACGGCGTGGGCGACGTGATCACCGTGAACACCGGCCAGCTGTCCGGCGGCGTAGAACGCCTGAACCTGCGTGTCACCGCCCTGCGCGCCCTGGACGGCACCGTGCACATCATCCCCAACGGGCAGATCAACACCGTCAGCGTGAGCAGCAAGGACTGGTCCCGCGTGGTCGCCACCGTGGACGTCACGTACACCGCGAACATTGACGACGCCCTGCGCGTCCTGGAACAGGTCAGCACTGAGATCTACGAGGCCGACGAGTGGAAGCACTTCTTCCTGGAGAAACCCGAGCAGCAGGGCGTGACGCAACTCGCTCCGGACGGCGTGACCCTGCGCGCCCTGTTCAAGGTGCAGCCCAAGAGTCAGTACGCCATCGGCCGCGAGTTCAACCGCCGCATCAAGATCGCCATGGACGAGGCCGGCATCGAGATTCCCTTCCCGCAGCGCAGCCTGAACTTCGGCGGCTCACCCATCGAGATCAAACTCACCCGTGAGGATCTGGGCCGTGACCCCCGCGCCACGCAGGACCGCGGCCACGCGCCGGTGCAGCCCACCCTGACCCGCGACCCCGAGGAGAACGAGAACACCTGAGGTCGAGGGTGGCCGGGCGCACGCCCGGTCTGAAGAGGCGGCGGGGTGACGTTCCGCCGCCTGCGTGGATACGGTGGGTTAGACGCGGCTCCAGGTTGCGGCCTGCACGAGGGCGTGCGCCGCCGCACTGATCTCGGCAGGCGTGGTGGCCGCGCCAAAACTGAAGCGCAGCGACGCGCGGGCCTGCGCTTCACTCAGGCCCAGGGCGGTCATGACGTGGCTGGGCTGCATGGTGCCCGCGCTGCACGCGCTCCCGGCGCTGGCCGCCACGCCCAGCATGTCGAGGTTCATCAGCAGCGCCTCGCCGTCCGCGCCGCCCACGGTGACGTTCACGACCTTCGGGCTGCTGTCCGGCGCGTGGTTCACGCTCAGGTCCGGGATGCTCGCGACCTCCCGCATGAACTGTTCGCGTAGGGTTCCCAGGTGCGCCAGCGTCGCGCCCTGCGCCGCCGCCGCGTGGGTCAGGGCCACGCCCGCCGCGTACACCCCAGCGGTGTCCTGCGTGCCCGGGCGCACGCCGCCCTCCTGCCCGCCACCCAACGTCACGGGCGGTAACTGCGTGCCGCGGCGCACGTACACGAAGCCCACGCCGCGCGGCCCGCCCCACTTGTGCGCGCTGAACGTCGCAAAGGTCACGCCCCAGCCCGGCAGGTCCACCGGCAGCACACCGGGCGCCTGCACGGCGTCCGTGTGGTACGGCACCCCGCGTGCAGCCGCCACTGCCGCCAGTGCTGGGGTGTTCTGCACGGCCCCCACCTCATTGTTCGCGTGGTGAATGGACACCAGCGCCGTATCGTCCCGCAACGCGCCCGCCAGTTCCGCCGGGTCGTAGCGCCCGAACCGGTCCGGCGTCAGGAACGTGACCGCCCAGCCCTGCGCCGCCAGCGCCCGCGCGGGCGCCAGCACCGCCGAGTGCTCCGTAGGCGTGGTGATCAGGTGACCGGGCCGCCCGTGCGCCTCCTGCCATGCCCGCGTGACGCCCAGCAGCACGTGGTTGTCGCCCTCGGTGCCGCCACCGTTGGCGATCAGTGTGCGCGGGTCCACCCCGAACGCCGCCGCCACCCGCGCGCGGCCTTCCTCCAGCCGCTCACGGGCCGCCTGACCCGCCGCGTGCACACTGGCCGGGTTGCCCGGCAGGGCCGCCGCCTGCGCGTACGCCGCCAGCGCTTCGGGCGTCATGGGGTGCGTCGCCGCGTAATCCAGGTAGATCATCCGTGTTCCTCAGGTTCCGGCCGGGCCGCTCAGGGGGTTTCCAGCGCGAAGTCCTGCCCGTCTCGCCGGATGATGAACACCGCTTCGCCCCGCACCGTCTCGGTGGTGGTGATCTGTTTCCCGGCCAGCGCCTCGGCGGCCGCGCTCAGGTTCAGGGCGCGTTCGCCGTTCGCGTCCCGCACGGCCAGCGTGTACGTCCCGTCCGGCAGGTCCGTGGGGAAGGTGTACCGCAACGTGACGCTGCGCGGCAGGGGCGCCGCCACCTCCGGCGTGGACCCGCTGGCGGGCACGGCTGGAATCTCCTGCGTGCCCCCCGACGTGCTGGTCTCCGGGGTCTGAGTGGAGGTGGTGGACGTGTCCTCCGGAACGGGATCCGGTTCCGGCTGAGATTCTGGCTGGGGTTCTGGTTCCGGGGCGGGCGGCAGGGGCAGGCTGCCCGCCGGACGGCTCGGGGCGCTGTACCGCGGCGCGGCCACCGTGAGAGACACCGGACCGCCCGTGGTGACGGTCGCGTACGCCAGGGGCGTCTGCTCCAGCACCGTTCCTTCCTTCAGGTCACTGGGTTGCGGCGAGACCTTGGTCACGACCAGGCCCGCGGCGCGGATGGTTTTCAGGGCGTCCTCGTACTGCATCCCTTTCAGGTCCGGAATAAACGTTCTCTTCCCGACAATGCCGGTGCTGACCATCAGCTGCACCGCCTGCCCCTGCTGCGCCGTCGAGCCGGCCTCGGGCAGCTGCGCCACCACCCGCCCTTCCGGCGTGCCGGTTAGGGTGCCGTCCACCTTCACGATCTTCCCGACCGTCATGGCGCTGCCCTTCAGCGCGTCCCGCGCCTGAGCCGGCGTCATCTCCTCTAGGCGCGGCACCTCGATCGACGGGGGATTGTTCACCGTCAGCGTAACCAGGCGCCCGACCGGGAGGTTCGAATTGCCCACCGGGTCCTGCCTAATGATCGACCCGACCGCGCGGCCCGCCGCCTGACCCTTCACGAACTCCACGCGGAAACCCTCGCGGGTCAGCTGCTGCGCCGCCGGCTTGGCCGCCTGACCCACCACGGTCGGCACCGGCCGCACCGGGGGGTTCAGGTAGATCTGCACGGCCTGCGCGCCCACGTACGTCGCGCCGCCCAGCAGCAGCAGCCCCGGAATGAACGTCAGCCACGCGCCCGGCTCGCGCCGCCGCCGCACCCGCGCCCGCTTCAGCGGGGCGAGCGTCACGGCGTTCCGCGCCGCGACGTCCTCCGGGGTCCGCGGCGTCACGCGGGGCGTCAGGTACGCCACGCGCACCTCATGGCCCTCCACGAGCACCTGCGCGTCCTCCAGGGCGTACCCGTGCTCGGCCAGCGCGGCCGCCAGCCCCTGCACCTGCTCCACCAGATCCTGCGGCACGCCCTTGTGCGCCAGCGCGGCCTCCAGCGGCTGACCCGTCACCGGCTGCCACACCGCGTAGAACGCGCCCGGCCGCGCCACCACGTCCGTCAGGCCCGCCGGGCTCAGGGCCCGCAGCGCCGTCCGGTACGCATGGAAGGCCTGCCGGTCCGCGGGCGTCGCCACCGTGAACCACGCCACCTGACGGGTGACGCCCTCGGCCGAACGGACCTCCGAGAGCGTAACCGGGCCCTGCACCGCAACCTCACGCAGCACCTCGTACTTCCCGTCGATCATTCTGACTCTGTCCGCCTGACCCGTCATGCGCCGCCCAGCATAGCGCGCCCCCGCCCCAACACGCCGCGGCGGCCCTTACACCCCTACACGCCCGCCAGCCGCGCCGCCCAGTACGCCGCGAAACCCCCCAGAATGCCCAACGCAAGACTGCGGGTCCGCCACAGCAGCGCGCCGCCCACCACGGCCCCCACCACCCGCCGCGCCCACTCGGGGCTGCCCAGCACGTCCGGCACGATCAGCGCCGCAAACACACTGACCGGCACGAACCGCAGAAACGCCAGCCAGAACGGCGGCAACTCCAGGCGGCCCAGGCTGAGCCCCAGCAGCCGCGCCGGGTACGTCACCGCCCACATCAGCAGGATCACCAGCCAGCCGCTCACGCCCGCCCCCCCGCCCGCGTGCTGACCAGCGCGCCCAGCAGCGCCCCACCCACACCCACCAGCAGCACGACCAGCCCCCCCGGCAGCACCTGACCCAACCCCCACGCGCCCAGCCCCGACAGCAGCGCCACGAGCACCGCCACCCGCCCTGCCAGGAGCGGCACCAGCAGCCCCAGGAACGCCAGCGGGAAGATCACGCCCACTCCCAGCGCGTCTGGGTCCGGCAGCACCGCCCCCGCCAGCGCGCCGAGCAGCGTCGCCGCGTTCCACGCCGCGAACAGACTCAGCTCCGCGCCCAGCAGGAACCCCAGACTCAGGCCCCCCGGGTCACGCGGACCCGCCACCAGCACCATCCCGTACGCCTCATCCGTCAGGAACTGCGCCGCCACCAGCCGCTGCGCGCGCGACAGGGGTAGCTGCCGCGACAGACTCAGGCCGTACAGCACGTGCCGGGCATTCAGCACGAACGTCGTCCCCACCAGCGCCAGCGCCGACGCCACCCCCGGCACGCCCCCAGCCATAAACTGCCCCGCCGCGGCGAACTGACTCGCCCCGGCGAACACCGTGACACTCATCAGGCACGTCTCCCACACGCTCAGCCCGTTCGCGCGGGCCGTCACCGCGTACGCCACCGCGAACGGCACCACGCCCGCCCACAACGGCACCATCACCCGGAACCCCCGCCCAAACGCCGCCCAGTCCACCTTGTGTTTCACAACCCGCGCTGTCATCGCGCGCAGGCTACCGGACGGCGCGCCCCGCGGTCTTGAATGATCCTGCTCCCCGCACGAACGCCCCGGGGGTCACGCCGAACACTCGCGTGAACACCCGCGTCAGGTGTGCCTGATCCGCAAAGCCCACCGCCAGCGCCGCCTCCCCGATCGGTATGCCGCGCAGCAGCAGCGGGCGCGCCGCCTGCGCCCGCACGCCCAGCAGGTACGCGTGCGGCGGGACGCCCACCACCGACCGGAACGACCGCGACAGGTGCGACGCACTCAGGCCCACCCGCCCCGCCAGCGCTGACAGATTCAGCGTGGTGTCCGGGTGCGCGTCCAGAAACGCCTGAACCTCACGCACCCCCGCGTGATCCACCGCCGCCTGATGGGCCGGTGCGGCATCCCCCCATCGGACCAGCAGCACCTCCACCGCTTCGCGCACCAGCGCCTCGCGTGCCAGCGCAGACGCCTCCGCTGACGCCAGCGCTGCATGCGCCGCCTGCCACGCGCCGGCCAGCACCGGGTCCCGCACGACGGCCTCGCGGAAGCCGGCCGCGCCGCCCAGCCAGTCCGGGTGCACGTACGCCACCCGGTACGCCCACCCCCCGGCGTCCAGCGCCGAACCCGTGTGCACCTCGCCCGGCGCGACGATCGCCACCTCGCCCGCCCCGACCGTCTGCTCGCCACCCCGGTAGCGGTAGCGTTCTGCCCCGTTCAGCAGCACCGCGACGGCCACGCCCTCATGCGCGTGCGGCAGGAACGAATGCGTCACGTAGCGCGCCGTGAGGGTCTCAACGCCGGGCAGGTCCGGCGGCCGGCGGAACACCGCGCGCTCCCCGGGCGACAGGTCGAGCCGCGCAGGCTCGGTCCAGGCAGCGGGCGGCTTCATCCGGTCAGTCTGGCACCCGCTTGACCCTCACGTGGCGGGAGGGCCTAGGCTGCCGGGCAGGGAGGTTGCACCCTGGACAGCCATCCGCGCTGGACGGTGGGGGAGGTGGCGGCACTCACGGGCGTGAGCGTGCGCCTGCTTCACCACTACGACGAGATCGGGCTGCTGCGCCCCGCCGAGCGCAGCGACGGAAACTACCGCCTATACACCCCGCACGATCTGGCGCGGCTGCGGCGCGTGCTGACGTGGCGGGCGCTGGGCGTGCCCCTGGCCCAGGTGGCGGGTGTGCTGGACGCCCCGCCGGAATTGGAACGCGAGGCCCTGCGCGCCCACGCCGCGCGGCTACAGGACAGCCTGCGCCGCGCCGAGCACACGCTGCGGGAGGTGCAGGCCCGGCTGGACGCCCTGGACAGCAGGGCAGAGGAGACAATCATGAACATCGAGGACGTGAAAGCAGTATTCGACGGGTTCGATCCCGCGCAGTACGAGGATGAGGCCCGGGAGCGATGGGGTGACACGGACGCGTACCAGCAGAGTGCGGCGCGCACCGCCCGGTACACGAAGGCCGACTGGGAACGCGTGCGTGCGGAGATGGACGGTATCACCGCCGAGTACCTGACCCTGATGGACGGGGGCGTGCCCGCCTCGGACGAGCGGGCTCAGGCGGTCGCGGCGCGGCACCGGGCGCACATCAGCGGCGCGTACTACGACGCTTCCGCCGCGATGATGCGCGGCCTGGCGCAGATGTGGGTGGCCGACGAGCGGTTCACGAAGAACATTGACCGCGCGCGCCCTGGCCTGGCTGCGTATCAGAGCGCGGCAGTCACGGCGTGGGCCGACGCCCAGCAGGAGTGAACACGGAGATCAGGAGGGCGGCGTTGCCTCCTGATCTCTCACGCCGCGCCGTGCTGGACGAACAGGGTGGGCAGCTGCTGCGCAGCTGCGGCGGCCTCCTGCGTCAGGCGCTGCCACGTGGCGCGCACGGCGTCCGGGCCGATCACCTGCACGTTCGGGCCCCAGGACAGCAGCCACGGCAGCACGCTACGCGGCAGGCCCTGCGCGTCCAACGGCGCGAGGAGCGGCGCGTCCACGCTGCCGTCCGGGTTGATGATGGGTTCGCCCAGGCACGCGTGCCCACCCTCCAGCACCCGGAACTTCGCCTCGCCCGTGAAGCGCAGCAGGACGTTCACGCTGGGTCCCTTCCCGGCGGGCTGTGGGACGCTGGGCAGCGCGGGCGTCTGCGACGGGTCGAGAGGATCGGGTGTGAAGGTGCCGTCCTCCAGCGTGACGTGCAGCAGGCGGCTCAGGCGGTACATGCGGACCTCGCCCGCGTGGTCGGGGTCGCGGCCCACGACGAGCAGGTCCCCCGTGACCGGGTGCGCCTCGATCCGCAGCGGGTGGAGTCTCGCGGCGCGGCGTGCGCCGGGCCGCCACTCCTGGAAGCGAATGGGGCGGCACGCCAGCCACGCCTGCGTGACTGCAGTCAGCGCCTGATCCAGCGCGGCGGGCCGGGCCGTGCGGGGTGGGCTGGGCAGCGCGGCCTGCACGTGCGCCGGCAGCGCGTCTGTCAGGATGCGGCGCAGAGGTTCGAGGCTGGCGCTCCCCTGGCCGCTGTGGCCCGCAAGGGCGTCCAGGCCGCGCAGCAGCGTCAGCCGCCCTGCGTCATCCAGTGATTGGCCCACGCCGATCACGTACCGCTGGGGTGGCCCCGGCTGCACGCGCAGGTCGGGCTCCAGACCTTCCAGTTCGTGCAGGTCGCGCGCGGTGACGGCCAACGTCTGCCCGGTGGTCGCCGCGAGTTCCGCCACAGTATGAGGCCGGTCGCGCAGCAGGCGCGCGAGTAGGAACAGGCGCTGGATGGGGATCTGGACACGCTCGGTCGGCTCGTCGGAGGTCATGACCCCAGTGTGCGGAGGACCTGTCCGCGGAACGTCCATATTTTTGAGAACATCGAATCATTCCTTCGGTTCAGTTTGGCAGGCCCGCCAGAGACCGCTCCTGACGCCACTCCAGCACCCACGGATCAAACCGCCCCTCGCAGAAGAAATCCTCCCGTCCACCCACTGGAAAAGAAGGATCCTCCCAGCGCGGTGCGTCTGACAGGCGCAACACCCCTCCCTCCACCCGCAGCGCGTCCGGCCAGCCCAGCAACTCCCGCAGCGCCGCCACCGCCGCACTCAGCGCCTTGCGCCGCGCCGTCGGCGTCTTCCCCGGCAGATCCAGCGCGTCCAGCGCCCGCTCCCGCGACACCTGCCCCCCCGCCACCACCAGCAGCGCCAGCAACCCCGCCTCGGGTCGCGTCGAACGCAGCGGCAACTCATCCCCGGACATCCACACCCGCACCGGCCCCGCCAGACTGACCCGCACCGTCCACTCCGGCGGTGCGAACGTCACCACCCCATAGTGTTCCAGCAGTACGGGCAGATACGCCCGTACCCATGACCACCGCAACGTCGCCAGCTGCCCTCGAATCGCGTCGCTGGGCGGCAGCGGCTCTCCCCCCGCCTGTCGGGCGCACTCCGCACGGGCCAGCCACGAGAGGGTCCCCGCATGCTGTGAGTAACTGTCCGCGCGGCTCAGGGCTTCCTGCGCGCGGGGTAGATCCCCCGCGTGCAGGTACGCCAGCGCCAGATGGTTGAGGATCGCGTGCCGACCCGAATCCAGCACCCGGTGCAGCGACGCGGCCTCCTGGGCCATAAGGATCGCTTCGAATGGCTGCCCCATGAGGGCGAGTGCCTGGGCGCCGTGGACTCGGATTTCAGCAAGCCTCTCTACGGCTGAGATGTGCGCGCGCGCGACGGTTGCGGTATGGAGCGTGATGGGATACTGAGACAAGCTCAGCGTGAGGAGTGATCTCGGGAAGAAGAGTTCTGAGGCGAGCAGGCCGTCCTGTGCAATCGAGTCTGCCCTACGTAGGGAGCTTAATGCCGCGGCTGGTCGATTGGTGTCGAGGGCAATAGCAATGAGTGTTCGGTAGACGTATGTGGTTGTCGTCGGGTCTTGCTGCAAGTCTCGGAGCGCCAGCGTAAGCTCAATGGTCGCTTCCGCAGACTGCTGATGATGCTGAAGGTCGAACGCGAACTGCACGCGTGCCATCCCCCGGTAAAGGGGTGTGGCATGAGTGATCTGGAATCGGTATAGCTGCTTCCAGTTAGATAAATCGAGCATGGCGGCCGCCCCTGCCAACTGGGTGAGAGTGAGCCAACGGGTCGGGCGGTCAGGAGTCTGAATAATGCTGAAACGCGCGATATTCAGGGCCAGTTCACTGCGCCGGTGAATCAGGTGGAGATGGGCCCGAAAGGGCAAAAGCTGCTCGGTGGGCTGGGAGTCCAGCAGGTCGTCAAGCTGGCGGTGCTGCATGCCCCGGAAGTACAGCCATGCCAGGGCAAGCCCACCCAAGTCGCTGTCCAACCAGTCTTGCGGTACCTCTGGTATGGCTGCGATGATCGGGAGGACGTCCGCCGCTTTGTGTACGTCTTGCGCCGTATGGATCAGATGGTGCAGCGTTCCCTCGGCATCGTCAAGTAGAAGCAGCTGACGGAGCGTGATGAGGGAGTCGGACACAGCGAAAGCCTAGCTGATTGCATTTATAAACGTGGCCGTTGTTCATCGTTTGCCAAGAGAGGGACATCAAAAAAGAGATTCGTATGTGTGAACGTGGAAATCAGAAAGGTCAAGAAATACGTTAAAAACATAATCAATCTCCAGTCGCGGCCTGTCCGGTGTCCGTGGGGTACCGGGTGGTCTGGGCCGACTGCATGTGGGGAGGTGGCGCGGCAGCGGAAGCGGGATGTCACCCGTTTCAGGCCGCCGGTGGGTGTGGAACGCCGTTCACCTCAGGCATGGCTGGGGTGAAGGGTTCGTGTGGAGTGAGCGTGAATTCTGGTGGCGTGGAGCCGTTTGGGACTCTCTGAATAACTATGTAGATTATAGAACAATGTCACTAATTTCGCAAATAGCAGAATGAGCGTAGGGTGTGATGCGCCACCTCACTCAGCACGCCCCCGCCAGACCACCCACCACGCCCACGCCACCGCACACGCCACAACCCTTACGGCGATACGAAAAAAGGCGGCCCACGCCGCCTCATCCCCACTCCCTATGACCTCAGATCACGCGGCGTTCCGGTAAGGTCACACCGCGACTCAGGCGCGACTCCAGCCACCGCACCAACCCTGACAGCGCGAACGTCAGCAGGAAGTAGACCAGCGCCAGCACCGCGTATACCTCGAACTGCCGGTAGGTGGCGTTCGTGATGTACCGACCCTGACTGAACAGTTCCTGCAAGGTCACCGCGCTGGCCAGACTGCTGCCCAGAATCAGACTGATGAACTCGTTGCCCAGCGCCGGCAGCGCCACCCGCCACGCCTGCGGCAACACCACGAACCTCAGCGCCTGAATGCGGCTGAGGCCCAGACTGCGGGCCGCCTCAGCCTGCCCAGCCGGGACGCTGCCCATGCCCCCACGCACGATCTCACTCGTGTACGCCGCCGAGTACAGCCCCAGCGCCAGTACCGCCGCCGGGAAATCCGGTAGCGTCACGCCCAGCGTCGGCAGGCCGTAGTACACCACCGACAGCAGCACAATCAGCGGAATGCCGCGCACCACCGTCACGTACGCGTCCCCCAGCCGCCCCAGCACCGGCACGCGCAGTACCCGCGCCGCACCCAGGACCGTGCCCACCAGGACCGACACGAGCAGCGCGCACACACTCACCGCCAGCGTCAGGCCCAGTCCCGACAGCAGCAGCCGCGGGTACGCCCCGGACAGCACCGTCCGGAACCCCTCCAGCACTTCCGTCACGGGCGCACCCCGACAGGCACAGCACAACCGTACTCCTTCACGCGAACACCTTCACCGCCCCACGATAGGGCAACCTCACCCCCGCACCACGAAACGTGCATCTGCACCCCATGTGCGCCCCGCACCCCGGTACGCTGAGTGGCAGATCGGGGCCTCCACGCCCGCCCCATGGAAGGTGATCCACCTATGCACGCCTGGCTGTACCTCCTGACGGCAATCGCCCTGGAGGTCACCGGCACCCTCAGCCTGAAACACCTGCACGACCAGCCGCTGACGCACACACTGCTCACATACGCCCAGCTATCTGGTGCGTTCTACTTGCTGTCCCGCGCGTTCCGGCAGATCCCGGTCGCCGTGGCCTTCGCCACCTGGGAGGCGCTGGGCCTCCTGAGCCTCACCGTCCTGGGTGCCGTCCTGCTGGGCGAGCACCTGCCCCCCACGCACCTGCTCGCGCTGGGCGGCCTGCTGCTCGGCAGCGCCCTGCTCGGACGCGGCACCCGCCACCCACCCGAGGATACGCGGGCCCCAGCCGACCACACGGTCCCCCCTGCACCTGTCACGGGGCAGCCCGCATGACCCTCACCACTGCCCTCCTCATCATCGGGGCCACCCTGCTGGACGTCCTGGCGAACCTCCTCCTGAAACGCAGCGACGGGTTCACCCGCCCCGCGTACTTCGTCGGCGCCGTCCTGACCGTCCTGCTGGCCTTCAGCCTGATCGGCCTCGCCGCGCGCGACCTGCCGGTCGCCGTCGCCTACGCCCTCTGGGGTGGCCTGGGCATCGGCACCACCGCCCTCCTCAGTCAGCGCATCGACGGCGCCCGCCTGACACCCACCGGCTGGGCAGGCCTCGCCCTGATCCTTGGCAGCCTCGCCGTCCTCAGCCTGACACCCTGATCAGGGCACAGGGGGCAGGAGGAGATGGGTGCCCATCCAACCTCCTGCCCCCTGTGCAGCATTTATTTCTGCACAATCCACTTGTTCAGCAGCTGCTGGTATTCTCCGCTGGCCTTCAGGCGCGCCAGCGTCCTGTTCGCGGCGGCGGCGAGATCACTGCCCTTCCTGAACACCATGCCGTAATCCTCGGCGGCCAGATCCTTCCCGGCCTGCTCGAACTGCCCCGGCAGGCGCTTTTTCAGGTCATCCACCGTGGGGGCGTCCCCCACCAGCGCCGCAATGCGGCCCGCGCGGACGTCCGCCAGTCCAGCCGCGAAATCGTCATACACCTTGATGGTCGCGCCCTTCGGTTTCAGCGTGTCGTTCGCCACGAACTGCCCCGTCGTGTTCCCCTGCACACCGATCACCTTCCCCTTCACGCTCGCGGGCCACGCGAACTTCCCGGGATTCCCGGCCCGCACGATGAAGACCTGCGCCGACCGGAAGTACGGCTGGCTGAACGACACCACCTTCGCCCGCTCCGGCGTGATCGTGATCGCACTGATCGCCATGTCCACCCGGCCCGACGTGACCGCCTGCGGCATCAGTGCCCCGAAGCCCACCGCGCGGATCTCCAGCCGCACGCCCAGATCCTTCGCCACCGCCCGCGCAATATCAATCTCGAAACCCTGCACCTGCCCGTCCGGACCCTTGAACTCGAACGGCGCGAACGTCGGATCGGTCCCCAGCACCAGCACGCCCTTCTTCTTCACCTCGGCCACCGTCGCCGCCTGGGACGCACCCGCCACCGCCACGCCCAGCACCGCCGCAATCATCACGAAACGCTTCATGCGCCCAGCATAGGCCCGCCCCGCCCGTCCAGTACGCTGCCTGCATGGATTGGCCCGCCCCCACCGACTTCGTCCACGGCGACCCCCTCCCCCCACCACAGGACTGGACGCGGCCTGGGCTGGTCATGACCTTCAACCTCGAATGCCCCGGCTGCGTCTCCCGCGGCATCCCGTTCATTAAGCGCCTGCACGCCGAATTCGGCGACGCCGTCCACCTCCTCGCCGTCCACACCAGTTACGGCCACCGCCAACTGCCTAGAGGGGACGTCGAACCCACCCTGAAAAAATTCGCCCAGACCTACGCGAAACTCCCGTTCCCCGTCGCCCTCGACCTTACTGGCACCCTCGCCCGACACTGGCACACCGAAGGCACCCCCCACTGGCTCGCCTTCGCCCCCGGCGGCGACCTCATCCGCAGCGTGTACGGCAGCCAGGAGAACGCCCAGACCAGACTCCAGTACCTCCTGGAAGAATGGACCGGGCGCACCGGGGGCCAACAGGTTTAACGGGCGTCGGACGTCGCCTGAGCAGGCACAAAAATGCCGGACTTCAGGGTGTTGAGGGGGACGTTGGAAACGCGCATGAGCACCGCTTGTGGCCGCCCCGTGTTGCCCTGCCCTTCCAGCTTCTTCGGGTCGGAAGTCCACCGGAGTTTTTGTTCAGCGGAGCGGATGGTGATGATGCCATCCTTCTTCACCTCAGCGAAATTGAAGGCATACTTTTGGTCTCTGGAGGACGTCAACATCACGACCTCCCCCTCGGGCTGATCGGTCCTGATGACATGGGTGTACCGAGCGTCGAGGCTCACTGTGAGATTGGACACTCTGTCTACCATCTGCCAGAAGACCGTGGAGAAGCTGCCGTACACGTCGGCTCCACTCGCCGGGGAGAGATCATAGGCGGTTTTGTCGGTGCGAACCACGGGATGGTCGAAGCCAGAGAAGATGACGGGTGACGCGATCCGTAGCACGTGGGGAATGTTGGTGACGTCGAAATAGCGCAGTCCGTTCTGAACGCTGGCCGCCCGCGATGAGAAGCTCATACGTCCTTCACGGTCAGCCACATTCATCCAGCCATCAGGTCGCATGGTGACCTGCAGGCCGAGGGACTCCGCAAGAGTGCGGACCGTCGCTTCGCTGACGTAGGCGCCCGGAAGCAGATCGGCAGAGCTTGTTGGGATGTAGCAGGTGGTGCTGTCCTGGCTGACAATACTGGCAATTTTTTCCTGTGGTACTTTGCCCTGCTGACAGATGGGCTGCGGGAGCGTGCCTTTCACGACGGAGATATGCACGGCAGGCCCGCTGCCGCCTGCGAGGGCGTAGAGTCCGGCGCTGATGCCGAGGGCGAGGGTGGCGGCGGTGAGGATGAGTTTTGGCATGGTGTACACCTGTGCCATGCCCAGGGTGACGCGGGCGGGTGGCCCGAGTTCACGGATGGCCTGGGCGGTGGCCTGAGTGGGGGTGAGGCCGGTCAGCATCAGGTGGTCGGCGCGCGTCAGCAGGTGCTCTTCGAGTTCGTCCCACAGTTCTTGGCGGCGCGCCTCCGGCAGGCCCCAGGTGGCGCGCCGCAGGTACGCGGTGAGCACACGTGGGGTGGTGTGAGCGGCGGTGGTCACGCGCCGGTCCCACCGAGCTGATGCACGGCGCCGGTAAAGGCGGCGAATTCCTGGCGTTTGGCCTTCAGGATTTCGCGGCCCCGGTCGGTGATGGCGTAGTACTTGCGGGGTTTGCCGTTACGGCCGGTTTCGCCGTGCTGCGCGGCGAGGAACCCTTCGGCTTCCAGGCGGTGCAGGGCGGGGTAGAGGCTACCTTCCTTGAAGTCGAAGTAGCCGCCGGTGCGGTCGCGGGCTGCCTGGATGATCGCGAAGCCGTAGAGGGGCTGCTGTTCGAGGAGGGTCAGGAGGATGAGGTCGAGGTTGCCGCGCAGCAGGTCTGGGTTCATGGGTGCTCCGGTGTGGGGCTTTGGCCGCGCAGCGTCCCGCGTGGTTGCCGCCCCTGCATAGCTATGTCTGTCTACATAGTCTGCCTTGGATTAGATTCTGTCAAGCTCAGTCTGCCTATGTAGTGGGTGGCCGATGTGTTGCTGCTACTGAAATGCCAAGTTTGGTCATGCGCCCCTGGATGCTGACCGCCCCGCAGGTCATCCTCGCCGAATCTGACCTCACGGCATTCCAGGGCGCGTGGGTCGCACGCAATCCGGCCCGGCTGCCACCTGAAGTGCCTCGCTAGCAGTTCCTGAACTGGCTATACGGGAAGGGTATCCTGTTCCACTGATCTCCGCAGGTCGGACTGACCGAATTCGAGCCGCGCACCCCCCACGATCTCGGCGTCGATGAGTTCAGCAAGCGCACCGGGGTGTATGCCACCTCGGACTCACTGTGGGCGCTTATGTACGCCCTGCGTGACCGACGCCGGGTCCGGCTCATCCTGAACGCCGCCCTTCAGGTCGAGCAGGCGGGCGGCTGGAGCGACTTGCGGTACTTCCTCTCACTGGCACCGCAACCGGAGGTGACCGTCATGGTGGGCGAGGACCTGCTCGCCCCCGGCGTGGTGTACGTTCTGCCCCCCGACGGCTTCGACCTCACACCTCCCTACGACTGGCCGGGTCTGGGGCGCGTGCGCGAACCGCACCTGCTCTGCCCTCACCCGGTCCGGCCGGTCCTGGCCGCGCCGGTCACGCCGACTGACTTCCCACTGCCCGTGCGCCTACACGACGCGGACACCGTGGACGCCCGCTGCGCCGCCGACCCGTGGTGGTTCCCCTGGCTGGACTGAGGACGCAAAGAACCAGCCCACGCAGGGCCAGGGCTGGCGCGGGCTGAACGGTGGATCTCCCTGATCGGTCAGGGGGTCTGCTGCTCGACGTTCACGGTGCTGCTGTCGGTGTCCGCGCTGACGACATCCGGGGCGCTCTCGGTGTACGTGCCTGCCTGTTCGGCGGCGGCTTCGGCGTCGCCACGGTCCACGTACCGGAACGTCTTGCCGTTCAGGCTGGTCACGGTGATGGTGTAGTCGCTCAGCCGCTCCGGGTCGAGGGTGACGACGCTGGATGTGATGGTGCGGGCCATGTCGGCGCTCAGGGCGTAGTCGCCCAGCACGTCGGAGGTGCAGGGTTGACCGTTCAGCTTGGCGGGCAGCTGCTGGGGCGTGGCGGTCGCGCGGGCGCGTTCCAGCGCCTGGATGCACTGCGTACGGAAGTATAGGGCGTTGTCGATCTTCAGCTGTTCGGCGCGGTCGGCGTTGTGTTTCTCGAACATGCCGCTGCAAGAGGCCAGCGCGGCGGGGAGGGCCAGGATCAGCAGGAGGGGAAGGCGCATGACCCGAGTGTAGAGGCCAGGGGAACAGCCGGAGACCGCAGGTGTGGCTGGTAGGCCAGAGGGCCTACAGCGCAAAAAACCCCCGGCGCCACGTGAGGGCTCGGGGGTCTTGAGGCATGAACTGGCTTCAGTCGATGCTGATGCGCCAGCGCCATTCGCTCGCGCGTTTCATGACGTGCGCGATGCCGCCGGTGATGGCGAGCTTCTGGTTCCAGGGGAGTTTCATCCAGCCGACGGCCATCAGGCCGCCCAGGCTGACGAACTCGCCCAGGGTGGTGGGCTCGTAGGACTCGGGTTCTTCGCCGCGCACGAGGCGCATGATGTTCTTCCCGGTCAGGCGGCCCTGCTGCCCGGCGTGCTGCGCGGTGGTGGGCACGGGCTTACCTTCCTGGTTCAGCGCGAGGCCCATGTCGCCGATCACGAACACCTCGGGGTAACCCTTGGCACGCAGTTTGTCGTCCACGGCGATGCGGCCGCCGGGGCCCTTCTCCAGCTTGCTGCCGCTGACGATGTCGCGCGCCTGGATGCCGCCGGTCCAGATGATCTTCCCGGCGGCGAGGGTCTTCTGCTCGCCGCTGGCGGTCTGCACGGTGACGGTGTCGGCGGTGGCCTGCGTGATGCGGTGCCCGACGAGAATGTGAATGCCGTACTCCTCGAGGGTCCGCTGGGCCTTGGCGCGCAGGGCGTCGTCCAGGATCGGGAGGATCTTGGGGCCGGCTTCCACGAGGTAGATGTTGAAGGGTGGCAGGCCGCGTTCCTTGGTCAGGAGCTGGGCGCGCTGGGCGAGTTCAGTGACGAGCTCCACGCCGGTGAGGCCCGCGCCGCCGACGACGATGTCGCGGTTGCCCTGGTACTCGGTGGTGTAGGCGCGGTTGACGAAGGTGAAGATCTCGTCGGCGTCGCTGAGCTGCTTGAGTTCACTGGCGTTCTCGGCCAGGCCGGGGATGCGGTAGAAGTTCGTGACGCTGCCCAGGCCGACGACGAGGGTGTCGTACGTGAGGACGCGGCCGTCCTTGAGCTTGACTTCCTTGTCGTCCAGGTTGACGTGCTCGACCTGGGCCTTTTCAAGGTTCACGCCGGTGCCGCGCAGCAGGGGCGCGAGGGGCAGCGTGACGGGGGTGTTGTGGGCGGCCGCCTCGTGGAGGCGGGTTTCGAAGGTGTGGTACGCGTTCTGCTCCACCATCAGGGCTTCGAGGCCGGGAGCGGGTTTCATTTTGGTGGCGACGGCCAGGCCGGAGTAACCAGCACCAAGGATGAGGGTCTTCATGTCTCTTTCTCCTGTGAACGAATTCACGAGTTGGCTGGGAGTGCTCCCGCCGTCCCGTAAACACCGCCGGAAGTCGGCGACTTCCACACGGCAACAGTGTACATGTTACACCAAATACATCTTCTGGCGCCTGTCCAGTGTTGCCTGATCTAGTGACACTGTTCATCTAGGGGAGTCCACCCGAGAGCTAGGCCGCCCGGTGGACGCCGACTTCCATCCCATGCGCGCGCGAGGCCGGCACCATCAGCCGCGCCCACCCGCGATCCGCGCGGCGTCCGGCGTGGCGCGCAGGGCCCTCATGGCCAGCGCGCCCAGCAGCGGCCCCAGCGCCCACAGCGCAAACAGGCCCGGCCAGCCCAGTGCGCCCAGCAGCGCCGGCACCAGGGCGATGGTCACGCCCGTCAGCGTGAACCCCAGGGCCAGCTGCGCGGTCAGGACCGTACCCACGTACGCTCCAGGCGCGATCTCACTGATGACCGTGCTGAACTGCGCGCTGTCCGCAATGATCCAGAACCCCCAGAACAGGCTCAGCGCCAGCACCAGCGCTGGACTGGGCGGCCCGACCAGCAGCAGCCCCGCCAGCGCCAGGGCCGACCCGCCGGAGAGCCACATCGCGAGTTCCGTCAGGCGGGTGCGGCCCCAGCGGTCCCCCAGCACGCCTCCCACCACGCACCCCAGCCCACCCACGCCCACCACGCAGAAGGTCGCCAGCGCCGCGCCGCGCGGGACGTCCACGGCGCCCACTCCGCTCAGGACACCACTGAAGAACAGGGCGAACCACGTCCACAGGGCGTACAGCTCCCACATGTGCCCCAGGTACCCCAGGGTCGTCAGCGCCGGGCCGCGCGCCGTGAGGACCCGCCACGCCTGCGCGGGCCGGAACGGTGGGGCCTGGGTGCTCCGCGGTCCCGGCGGCACCGGCAGCGCCAGCAGGCCCCCCAGCGCGGCCAGCAGACTGGTCGTGGCGATCACGACACGCCAGTCCGCGCCGCCCAGGGCGTTGACCAGGTGCGGCAGGGCCGAACCCAGCGTCAGGGCCCCCACCATGACCCCCAGCGCCAGGCCGCGCCCCCGCGTGAAGTAGGCGCTCATGGCCCGCAGGGCGGGCGGATAGACCAGCGCCAGCGCCGCCCCCACCCCCGCCCGCGCCACGAGCGCCCCGCCCAGCGCCGGGTGCAGCAGCAGCGCCGCGTTCGCCCCGGCGGCCAGCAGCGCACCCGCCAGAATCAGCATCCGCGGCTGCACCCGGTCCGCGAGATTCAGGGCGGCGCTGAGCACCGCGCCCAGCACGAAACCCCACTGCACGGCCAGGGTCAGCCACGAGCCCTGATAGGCGTTCAGGCCCCAGCCGTCCCGCAACTGAGGCAGCGCGGCCGCAGCGCTGAACCACGGGGCCATGCTGAGGACCACGCTCAGGGCCAGCAGGGTCAATGCCACGTTCGGGGGCGGGGGAGAGGCGGCGCTCAGGCGGAACATCACGCGGCCTCCCCGGCGCGCTGGACGCCGCTCAGAACGCCGCGTCCAGCGCGGCGCGCCGCGCCCGCGCAATCGGGCGGCGGTGGTCACCCTCGGGCAGCAGGCCGTCCAGGACGTCCAGACACTCCGGGTCGTCGAACCGCGCCGCGTAACGCCACAGCAGGTCCGGATCGCCACTGCGGCACACTGCCTCCCGCAGCGCCGCGTCCAGGTACTCACGCCAGTACGTCAGCAGCGGCGACGCCGAATGCGGCAGCAGCGGCCCGTCGTACAGGTCGGCCGCCTCGCTCACCCGGCCGGCCAGCAGCAGTTCCTCGACCCGCTGCGCGTCCAGCGTCACGGGCACCCCCAGCCGGTACGGCCGGGACGCGATCTGCCCGCCCAGCAGCGCCCGCAGGGTACTCACCTCAGATTTCAGGGTGCTCAGACTGATCGGCTGATCCCCGTACACGTGCGCGTGCAGGGCGTCCAGCGTCAGGCCGCCCGGGTTCAGGGCCAGGACGCCCAGCAGCTCGTGCTGCCGCGGCGTGAGGTGCAGGCGCTGCCCCCCGAAGGTCACGCGCGGCGATCCGCAGAACGCCAGGTGCAGCTGACCGGCCGGCACGCTGGGCCGCCCCTGGATGGCCTGCTCGATCTGCGCGGCGTAATGCCGGGCGCTGGCCAGCCCCAGCGGCGTGCTGTGCTCCCAGGTGCTGCTGATGTCCAGCACGCCCAGCAGCGCGCCCGTCCCCGTATCCCGGATGGGACTGGAGTAACACACCCAGTCGTGCACGGTCTGCACGTAATGCTCGGCGCTGAAGACCCGCACCGGCTGGCGCGTGCGCAGCGACAGGGCCAGGGCGTTCGTGCCCACGCTCCCCTCACCCCACTGGCCGCCGGGCACGAAATTCACGCCGCGCGCCAGGCCGGTCATGCGCTCGCTGCCCTGCGTCCACAGCAGCGTGCCGTCCACGTCCCCCACCGCCACGATCAGGTCGGCTTCCTCAGCCAGGCGGCGCAGCTCGGGGATCAGGCCGCGCACGCCGTACTCCAGCGGGCTCTCCTGCCAGGCGTGCTGCACATCCGCCTCGTTCTTGACGGGCGCGCTGACCCGTTCGGGCGGCACGGTCAGGGATGAGCGCGCCCAGGACGCCGCGACCTCCTCGGTCACGGGCGTGCCTGCGGGCACCGGCGCGTGCTGCTGGGACACGTACCGGTACCAGGCGCTGATCAGTTTCTGCCGTTCCAGCGTCAATCTGTCGTTCATAGCGCGTCCTCGTGAAGCGGCCAGCGCCGCGCGGCCACGTCGGGGAGCCCCGCCGTGAGCGGCGAATTCCGGCTCGGGTGATGACCTCACGCTAGCACTTCCGCCGCTGCGGCAGCGTGCCCGGCGCGCAGCCCGTCTGCACGGGAGCTCCCACCTGGGGCGGGCGCGCGCGAGTGTGCCCGGCCACGCACCCTTTTCCAACCTTCATGTGTTTAGATGGGGTCGGTCAGACAACTCAGGTTCCAGCTCTGGAACTCCCTCATTCCACCCCAGCCCGTGGGAGGCCCGCATGAACGTCACCCTGACAGTGAACGGCAAGACCTACACCCGTGACGTGGAGCCCAGAACGCTCCTCGTCCACTTCCTGCGCGAGGATCTCGGCCTGACCGGCACGCACGTCGGCTGCGACACCAGTCAGTGCGGCGCGTGCACCGTGCACGTGAACGGCGACGCCGTGAAAAGCTGCACCCTCCTGGCCGTTCAGGCCCAGGGCGCCGAAGTCACCACCATCGAGGGCCTCGGCACGCCCGGCGACCTGCACCCCCTCCAGACTGGCTTCTGGGAGGAACACGGCCTTCAGTGCGGGTTCTGCACGCCCGGCATGATCATGGCCAGCGCCGAACTCCTGAAGCACAACCCCAACCCCAGCGAGGACGTCATCCGCCACCACCTGGAAGGGAACTACTGCCGCTGCACCGGGTACCACAACATCGTCAAGGCCGTGCAGCACGCCGCAGCCGCCATGCAGGGCGGCGCGGGCCAGGCTGCCGACGACTGAAGACCAGCTCGGGGCCCTGACCGCTGAGTGGGGCTCTGTCCCGCCCCCAGCGCCGACGGCCCATCCCCAGGGAGGCATCACCCCATGAGCGAATCCCGTACCGACAAGTACTTCGGGCAGGCCCTCAAGCGCAAGGAGGACCCGCGTTTCATCACCGGCACCGGGCACTACACCGACGATATGGTCCTGCACGGCATGGTGCACGCCGCGATGGTCCGCAGTCCCTACGCGCACGCGAAGATCGGCGTGATTCACACCGACGCCGTGCAGAGCATGCCCGGCGTGATCCGCGTCCTGACCGGCCAGGACGTGCAGGAGGCCGGACTGGGTAGCATCCCGGTCGGCTGGCTGCTGCCGGACCTCAAGACGCCCGCCCACCCCGCCATCGCCCTGACGGAAGCGAACCACGTTGGGGACATCGTGGCCGTCGTGATTGCCGAGACCCGCGCGCAGGCCGAGGACGCCGCCGCCGCACTGGAAGTCGAGTACGACGCGCTGCCCGCCGTGGCCACCACCCACGCGGCCCTGGCCGACGGCGCGCCCCTGGTGCATGACGACGTGCCCGGCAACGTCGCCTTCCACTGGGAGATCGGGGACGAGGCCGCCACCACCGAGGCCTTCAACGGCGCGGCCCGCAAGGTGCACGTGAAGCTGCGCAACCACCGCCTGGTCGCCAACCCCATCGAGCCGCGCAGCAGCCTCGCGCAGTTCACCCCGGCCGGCGGCGACTACCTGCTGTACACCACCAGCCAGAATCCCCACATTCACCGCCTGATCATCGCGGCGTTCGTGATGAGCATCCCCGAGCACAAGCTGCGCGTGATCAGCCCCGACGTGGGCGGCGGTTTCGGCACGAAGATCTTCCAGTACCAGGAAGAGGTCATCGTGCTGCTCGCCTCGCGCCTGATCGGCCGCCCCGTCAAGTGGACCGCGCGGCGCAGCGAGGCCTTCGTCAGCGACGCGCAGGGCCGCGACCATGACACCGAGGCCGAACTGGCCGTCAGTGACGACGGGAAGATCCTGGGCTTCCGCGTGAACACCCACGCGAACCTCGGCGCGTATCAGACCCTGTTCGCGCCCGCCGTGCCCACGTACCTGTACGGCACCCTGCTGAACGGCGTGTACAAGATCCCCGCCATTCACGCCAAGGTCACGGGCGTCATGACGAACACCGTCCCCGTGGACGCCTACCGCGGCGCCGGCCGTCCCGAGGCCACGTACCTCATCGAGCGGATCGTGGACATGGCCGCGCACGAACTGAACATGGACCCGGCCGAACTGCGCCGCCAGAACTTCATCCAGCCCGACGAGTTCCCCTACCAGACGCCCGTGGCGCTCGTGTACGACAGCGGCGACTACGAACCCGCCCTGGATCAGGCCATGCAGATGATGGACTACGCCGCCCTGCGCGAGGAACAGGCCCGCATGAAAGGCGGCAAGAAGATCCTGGGCGTCGGCCTGATCTCCTTCCTGGAAGCCTGCGGCCTGGCCCCCAGTGCCCTGGTCGGGCAGCTCGGCGCGCAGGCCGGCCAGTGGGAATCCAGCCTCGTACGCGTGCACCCCACCGGGAAGGTCGAACTGTACACCGGCAGCCACAGCCACGGGCAGGGCCACGAGACGGCCTTCCCGCAGATCGCCGCCGACGAACTCCAGATTCCCATCGAGGACATCGAACTCATCCACGGGGATACCGGCCGCATGCCCTACGGCTGGGGCACCTACGGCAGCCGCTCGGCCGCGGTGGGCGGCAGCGCCCTGAAACTCGCGCTGCAGAAGATCACCGCGAAGATGAAGAAGATCGCCGCGCACCTCCTGGAAGCCAGCGAGGACGACATCGAGCACGAGGGCGGCGTGTTCCGCATCAAGGGCGCGCCCGACAAGAGCAAAACCTTCTTCGACATCGCCCTGATGGCCCACCTCGCGCACAACTACCCCGCGGACCTGGAACCCGGGCTGGAAGCCACCGCGTTCTACGACCCCAAGAACTTCGTGTACCCCTTCGGGACGCACATCGCCGTCGTCGAGATCGACACCGACACCGGCCACGTGAAACTGCGCGGCTACGGCAGTGTCGACGACTGCGGGCCCCTCATCAACCCCCTGATCGCCGAGGGGCAGGTGCACGGCGGGATCGCCCAGGGCATGGGGCAGGCGCTGCTGGAAGAAGCCGCGTACGACGAGGACGGCAACCTGCTGGCCGGGACGTACATGGAGTACGCCATGCCCCGCGCGGACGACGTGCCGTTCATCCAGCACGGCCACACCGTCACCCCCAGCCCCCACAACCCCCTGGGCGTCAAGGGCATCGGCGAGGCCGGCACCATCGCCAGCACCGCCGCCGTCGCCAACGCCGTCATGGACGCCCTGTGGCACGAGGCGGGCATCGCGCACCTCGACATGCCCTACACCGCCGAGAAGGTCTGGCGCGCCCTCAGGGAAGCCAGGGGCGGCAGCCAGCCGCAGGCCGCCGACGACTGAAGCGTTGATGGAAGAAGGTTGATGGTCGGTCGACCGTTCCTTCTCCATCAACTGTCCCCTTTCAACCCTCACCCCCATCCCGGAGGGATTCATGTATCCAGCCAGTTTCGAGTACCACAAGGCCGAGAGTGTCGATCAGGCCCTTGCCGCCCTTGCCGAGAATCCTGACCTGAAGGTCATCGCGGGGGGGCACAGTCTGCTGCCCGCCATGAAGCTTCGGCTGGCGCAGCCGCCCGCGCTGCTGGACATCTGGGGCATTCAGGAGATGAAAGGCATCACCCGCGACGGGAACTACTGGGTGGTCGGCGCGATGACCACCCACGCGGATGTGCTGCGCAGCGACCTGCCGCTGTTCCCCGAGGTGGCTGGCTGGGTCGGCGACCCGATGGTCCGCAACCGCGGCACCATCGGCGGCTCCCTGGCGCACGCTGACCCCAGCGCCGACTACCCCGCTGCCGCGCTGGCGCTGGGCGTGGAGTTCGTCATCCGCGGCCCCGGCGGCGAGCGCACCGTGCATGCGGACGACATGTTCCAGGGCATGTTCGAGAGTGCCGTGCAGCCCGGTGAACTCCTGACGCACATCCGCATTCCCGCGACCACGCAGGCGAGCGCGTACGAGAAGTTCCGCCACCCCGCCAGCCACTACGCCGTCGTGGGCGTCGCCGTGGTCCGGCACGCGGACGGCAGCGTGCGCGCCGCGTACACTGGCGCCGCCGAGAAGGCCCACCGCCTGACGACACTGGAGGATGCCGTGAACGGCTCCCAGAGCGTGCCCACTGGTCTCGTAGACGCGGGTGACCTGCTCGGGGACCGTTTCGCCAGCGCCGAGTACCGCGCGCACCTCGTGGACGTCCTCGCCGCGCGGGCCGTCGAACGCCTCAGCTGACCTGATCTGCCCGGCCCGCTCTCCGGTGTGAGGGCGGGCCGAACTGTGTCCTCCTGTGCCCGCAGGCGGTCAGGGTGCCTACTGGATCAGTCCGGCGATCCCGTTGATCGTCACCGCGATGATCACGGTCCCGAACACGAAGGACAACAGCGCGTGCCCCAGCAGCAGGCGGCGCATAGCGCGAGTGTTCAGGTTCGTGTCACTGACCTGATACGTCATGCCGACCGTGAGGGCCAGGTACGCGAAGTCCCAGTAGGTGGGTTCCTCCAGGTTGCTGTCCCCATGCGGGAACTGCACGCCGTGCCCGTCGCGGTAGTGGCGGCGGGCGTAGTGCAGGGTGTACTCGGTCTGCACGAGCAGCCAGCTGCTGGCCACCGTGGCGACCGCCAGGGCCGTCAGCAGCAGTTCGCGGGTGCCTCTGGCGTCATGCGCGTCGGACAGCAGAAAGATGACACCCACCAGACTGACCAGGGCGGCCGTCATGGTGATGGTCCCGGCCAGCGCGCGGCTGTCGTCCTCGCGCGTGGCGAGTTCACGGGTGCGGCCCGGTCCGGCGCTCATCATGAGGGGCCACAGCTGCGCCATGACGGTCAGCGTGAGCACGTTCCAGCCGATCAGGATCCGGGCTTCGGCGGGCCAGGTGGCGGGCGTGGCCAGCCCGATCACGAGGCTGGTGGCTATGCCGATGAGGAGGCGTCGGGCGGCGTGGTGGTGACGCCGTTCGGTGGGGGTCATGCGCGGAGCATACTTCGGGGCACTGTCATCTGACGCTCGTGAAGTGTTCACGTGCAGTGGCTACGGTGGGAAGGATGAAACGAGTCATTCTGACAGTAGCTGGACTGATGCTGGGTGTGGCGGGCGCGGCGACGCCGCCCGTGCAGGTGAACTACCGCGTGTTCAAGTACGCCTGCGCGGGCGGGCAGAACCTCAGCGTGTACTACGTGCAGTTCGGCACGGACCCCATGTTCGCGGTGCTGGAATGGAATGGGCAGAAGTACGGGCTGGCGCAGGCGATCAGCGCCAGCGGCGCTCGGTACGCCAGCCTGAACGGTCCGGCTGGCGCGCGGGGCGGCCTGCAATGGTGGGAGCATCAGGGCACGGCGGAACTCAGTACGTTCGTGGGGAACAGCACCACCACCACGAAGACCCTGCTGACCGGCTGCAAGGCCCCGGCCCGCTGACGAACGTCACTCCGCGTTCGCCTGGGCCAGCAGCGCCTCAATCTCCTTGATGCCGGGCTGCTGCGCCAGGATGCGCTGCGCCACCTCGCGGGTCCGTTCGGCCTGCCCGGTGCGGTTCCAGGCGAGCAGCGCGCCCTGACGGTACCAGTGGTACTGGAGGGGCACACCGATCTGCACGGCGCGGTCGAAGGCCAGCGCGGCGTCCTGGGGCTGCCCCAGCGCCAGCCGCGCCTGCCCCAGGCCCCACCAGTCGAACGCGGTCGCGCCGCCCTTCTGGGTGCGGGCCTGCATCTCGTCGCGCAGGCGCGTCCAGTTGGCGGTCTCATCCCAGTCCCTGCCCAGCAGGCGCCGGACCTCCGCCTCACGGCTGGCGGGGTACGCGAGCAGGTACTCGCCGTTGTAGTAGTTCCACAGCCGCTCGAACTGCGCCTCGGTGTGGGTCAGTTTCGCGCCCAGCAGGGAATCGCTGCTGGTCAGGCCCTGCGCGCTGAAGCCGTACACGGTGCGGAAGTGCGCGGTGTTGTCGCCGTCTTTCAGGCGCTGCTGCACCACGACGGGCAGCCTGGCGGCGATCAGGTCGCGCAGCAGTTCCGGCGTGCCCCCGTACCGGATGACCGTGCGCAGCCCCTGGCGTTCCAGGTACGCGGCGACCTCCTGCGTGCTGACCTCCACGTCGTTCGGGCCGTCTTTCAGCGCGGCGGCCGCCTGCGCCTGCGTGACCTTCTTGCCGTGGTACCCGAGTACGACGGACGCCGTGACCGGCCCGCAGTTGTTCAGGCCCTGGTTGTCGTGCCCCACCCCGCTGAGGATGAGGCGGGCGGGCGCGGCTGTCTGCGCTTCGGACATGCACGCGCCCAGCGCCGGGGTGAGCAGGAGAGACACCAGAGCAATCCGTTTCATGTCAAACAGTGTGACGGGTGGGCGCCCGGCCTGCCTTCAGCCCCATTGAAGCGTCCCTGACGTCATTCTTCACCGCCCTCCGAGAATGCGGCGCCGCATGCAGACACGCCCGGCTAAGCTGCGGCCATGCCCCGGACCGAGCTGGACGCCCTGCTGGATGACGCCCGCCACGCGCACACCAGCGTCCTGTTCATCTCCTGCGGCGGCGAGGTGCTGGCCGACGAGACCATGGACGGTCAGGGCGACCGGCCCATCGCCACCATGAGCGTCACCAAAGCAGTCCTGAGCCTGCTCGTGGGCCGCGCCGTCACCCTGGGTCACCTGCCCGGCGTGGACCTGCCCGTGCATGAGGTATTCCCCGAGTGGCGGCAGGGCCGCAAGCGGGACGTGACGCTGCGTCACCTGATGACCCACACCAGCGGGCTGCAGAACGTCCCGCACGCCGGGCAGGAGGTGTACGCCAGCGAGGACCGGCTGCAACTGGCCCTGTGCGCCGAACTGGACGCCGCGCCCGGCACGCAGTTCTCGTACAACAACAAGGCCATGGCCCTGATCGCCGGGTTGCTGGAACGCGTGACGGGACGCCGCCTGGAGACGTTCGCGCGGGAGGACCTGCTGGGGCCGCTGGGCATCACCGACTGGCACTAGTCCGTGGACGCGCGGGGCCTGCCGAACGGCTTCGCGGACCTGTTCCTGCACGCCCGGGACCTGGGCCGCCTGGGCGTGCTGGCCCTGCGCGACGGCGAAGACCTGATCCGCGCGGACTGGATGCAGCAGAGTACGGGCCCTGCCACGCCCCTGAACGATCAGATGGGCCTGCTGTGGTACTTGCTGCCCGCCTGGACGCGCTACAGCGTGACGCCCGCGCACGTGCAGGCCGCCCGGGACGCCGGGGTGAACGACGCGCAGCTTCAGGCGCTGGAAGCCTGCACGTGCCGCGAAGCCACCCGCGAGGACCTGCTGAACCGACTGAGCCGCGCGGCCCTGGTCCCGCAGGACCTGCCCGCCGGCCTGAACTGGATGACCGTGCACGCCGGGCCGCAGGTGGGTTTCCGGCACGACGGGTTCCGGGGACAGAACCTGATCGTGCACCGAGACGCGGAACTGGTCGCCGTGCGGATGATCAGCTGGGATCACTCGCAGGTTGAAGCCCCCGGCAGCGCCTTCAGCGTCTTCCCGGACCGGGTGCTGGCCCTCGCGCAGGCGTCCCTCTCTCTTCGGTAAGTCTTTTCGCTCTCGGTCTTCACTGGCGGGGGCGCGTACACTCTTCCGGTGACTGTTGCTGCGCCGAACCTGTCGAAACTGCTGCCCGCCGCCCCGCCTGGAAACCTGCTGCTGCTGCCGCAGGTGGCGCGCGCGGCGCTGTTCGCGGCGTTCCCGGGCCCGGCCGTGCTACTGACCACCCCGGACCGCCTGGGCAGCTACGCCACGGCCGGGGTGCTGGGCGCGCCGGTCAGCGTGAACCCGGGCCTGCGCGACTGGGACGCCCGGCACGAGCACGTGGTGCTGGACGTGAACACCGCACTGGACCTGTTCCCGTCCCGCCCGGAAGACCACGCGCTGACCCTGAAGGTGGGCGCCAGCTACCCGCGCGAGGTCCTGCTGGAACGCCTGGAACGCCTGGGCTACGAGCGCGGCGAGGAACCCGGTTTCGAGATTCAGGGCGACACGCTGGAACTGCGCCTCTCGGCCGGGTCGGGTCTGCCCGCCGAGGCCGAGGAGGGCCTGTGGGTCCGGGCAGAGTTCTTCGGGGACGAGCTGGACACCCTGCGCTTCCTGAAGCCCGGCGCGCTGACAGGCGAGAAGGCGCAGAGCTTCACGCTGGAACCCACCGCCGACTACCTGACGGAGGTGAAGTGGGACGCTACCCGCCTGGACCTGGTGCCCGGGCGGGTGTTCCTGGACTCGCCGGAGTTCTACGCGTCCGCGCTGGGTGTCCTGATCGACACCCTCTGGCCGAAACTGGCGGCGCGCGAGGTGACGAGCTTCGGGCGCTCACCCCTCGACCTGCCGGACCTGGACACCGGCCTGACGACCCTCCCGTTCTACCGGGCGCGCCTGAGCGACCTGGAACGCGACGTGAACGAGTGGCGGGACGCGGACTACCGCGTGATGATCCTCGTGCGGCACGACCGCACCGCCGCGTACCTGGCGGACAAGCTGCTGAACACCCACGAGATTCCCTGGCTGAAGATCCCCCGCGTGCCGGAGGGTGGCCTGGGCTTCCTGCGCGCGGCGGGCGAGGGCGGCTTCGTCATTCCCGAACACAGGACCGTCGTCCTGACTGAGGACCTGATCTACGGCTTCCAGGGCGGCAGCGCCCTGCGCGGCAAGCGCCTGAGCGGCAAGCCCGTCACGGACGCGCTGGGCCTGCACGTCGGCGATTACCTGATTCACCCGGAGCACGGCATCGGGCAGTTCGAGGGCCTGGAAACCCGCAAGGTGCTGGGTGTCACCCGCGACTACCTGAACCTCACGTACCGGGGCGGCGCGCGCCTGAGCGTGCCCATCGAGCAGCTGCCCGTCCTGCGCCGCCACCCCGGCACCACCGACGACCCGCCAAGCTTAAGTTCCTTCGACAAGAAGGACTGGGCGAAAGCCAAGGAGAAGGCCCGCAAGAACGCCGAAGAGGTCGCCGCGAAACTCCTCGTGCAGTACGCCGCGCGGCAGGTCACGCCCGGCAACGCCTTCCCCGCGCAGCCCGAATGGGACAGTCAGGTCGAGGCGAACTTCAAGTTTGAACTCACCGCCGACCAGAAAACGGCGCTGAAGGAAACGATGCGCGACCTGGAGAAGGCCAACCCCGCCGACCGCCTGATTTCCGGCGACGTGGGCTTCGGCAAGACCGAGGTGGCCCTGCGCGCCGCGCACCGCGTCGTCGGCCATGGCAAGCAGGTGGCGGTGCTGGTCCCCACCACCCTGCTGGCCGAGCAGCACACCAGCACCTTCGTGGAGCGCTTCAAGGGCCTGCCCGTGCGCGTCGAGGGGCTGTCGCGTTTCACCACGCCCCAGCAGGCCAAGGCGATCCTGGCTGACACTGCGAAGGGCAAGGTGGACATCCTGATCGGCACGCACCGCCTCCTCAGCGGCGACGTGCAGTTCCGCGATCTGGGCCTGATCATCGTCGACGAGGAACACCGCTTCGGCGTGGGCCAGAAGGAGAAACTCCGTGCGCTGCGCGGCCTGCCCGACGCGCCCAAGGACGGCAAGATCGACATTCCCGAGGACGCCCGCGCCGTGGACACCCTGGCACTGTCCGCCACGCCCATTCCCCGCACGCTGTACATGAGCATGGTGGGCCTGCGCGACATGAGCAGCATCCAGACGCCGCCCAAGGGTCGCAAACCCATCCAGACCGTCCTGGCCCCCTTCGACCCGATCACGGTGCGCGACGCGATCCTCAGCGAGATCGAACGCGGCGGCAAGGTCTTCTACATCCACGACCGCATCGCCAGCATCGGCGCGCGCAGCCTGTACCTGCGTAACCTCGTCCCGGAAGCCCGCATCGGCGTGGCGCACGGCCGCATGAACGAGGAGGAACTCGAGGAGATCATGCTCGGCTTCGAGCAGGGTGCGTTTGACGTGCTGCTCGCCACCACCATCGTCGAGACCGGCCTGGACATTCCCGAGGCGAACACCATCCTGATTGAACGCAGCGACCGCCTGGGTCTCGCCCAGCTGTACCAGCTGCGTGGCCGCGTGGGCCGCCGCGCCCAGACCGCCTACGCGTACCTGTTCTACCCGCCGCGCATGACCGAGAACGCCCAGCGCCGCCTGTGGGCCATCGCCGACCTCCAGGACCTCGGGTCCGGCCACCTGCTGGCTGAGAAGGACATGGAGATCCGCGGCGTGGGCAACATCCTGGGTGAGGAGCAGCACGGGCACGTGCAGGCCGTCAGCATCGACGTGTACACCGAACTTCTTGCCGAGGCCGTCGCCAAACTCAAGGGTGAGAAGATCGAGGCGCCCGCCACGATCAGCATCGACCTGCCCATCGACGCGCGCCTCAGCCCCGAGTACTTCGAGAATGACGAGGAAGCCCGCATCGCCACCTATGGCCGCCTGAGTGACAGCCGCACCCTCCAGGCCATCAGCCGCGTCGAACGCGACCTGCGCAAGAAATACGGGCTCCCCACCCCCGAAGTGCAGAACTTCATCGATCTTGCCAAACTCCGCCTCACCGCCGCCGCCAGGCGCGTGCTGAGCATCGGCGAGACCATGACCCAGATCCAGGTCACCTTCGCCTACAAGGCCCTCGACTACGACGCGTCCGGCCTGCGCAGCTTCCCGTTCAAGACCGAGGTCGTGACCTTCCCGCCCAGCGTGAAACTCGACAAACGCGGGCTGAAACCCAACGACTACGCGCGCACCCTGATCGACCTGCTCGGATACTTCGGCTAGGACGGGCAGACCGTGCGCCCCGTTCAGGACCGGCGGGGGGCGCGCCGTTTCTGAACCCCCTGTGCGCTGATGGGATGGAAGGCGTGATTGGCCGGGGGTGCTTTTAACGATGCTGTGATGTTCACCGATTCTGGCGGCGATTCAGGTACCATGAAGGCACTACGAACCTCGCGTCGTGGGAGGTGATTCTCACGTTTAGGGCCCCTGCCGGTCGGACCGTGATGCTCTCAGTGCAGTACCTCTGCCTGCTGCTGCTTTTCTTCGGCGAGCGCAGCCTGAGCCCCCCCGCCACGGCGCAGGTGACTGCGCCAGCGGCCCCGGGCAGCGCTGCGCCGCGTCCTGTGGCCTTCCCGCCGGGCTTCCTGAAACCCAGCGATTCGCTCGCCAGTGACGCCCTGAGTGACCACACCTCCTGGCGCGCCCGGGATGAGGCGGCAGGCACCTACTGGGCCACCAGCGAGACCGACGCCGCCCAGTGGATCCGCTTCGATCTGGACGCCCCGGCCCGGGTGAACGCCCTGGCGGTCCTCTGGTTAAACGGCGCCGCGCAGACGTACCAGTTCACCATTGCCGTATCGGGCGACGCCAGTACCTGGAAGACCGTCGCCAGCGGCCGGAGTACCCGCTCGGCCGGGCCGGACATCTACACGTTCCCCGAGCAGCTCACCCGGTACGTCCGCGTGACCATCGCGCCAGACAGCGGCGCACCCGCCTTTGGCGTGGCTGAGGCCGCCGTTCGCGTGCCCAGTGCGGCGCAGGCCGTGACCGCGCCCGGCAGCCTGACGCCCGAATCGTTCGGCGCGCGCGGAGACGGCGTCACGGACGACACCACCGCGCTGACTGCCCTGTTCAACGCCGCCAACAAGCAGGCCAAACCCATCGCCTTCGCCGCCGGCAAGACCTACCTCACGGGCCGGTCCCGGGTGTACCAGTACAGCGTCACGACCAACGGCCTGACCGTGCAGGGCAACGGCGCGACCATCAAGGTCATGGACGGCACCACCACCGCCAGCAGCCTCTACGTCCTGCGCATCGCCGCGCAGAACGTCACCGTCGAGAACCTCACCGTCGACGCCAACCGTGCCGGGCGCCCCGCCCTGACCAACTGGAACCAGTACGCGTGGTTCATTGACGGCGGCAGCGTCAACGTCCGCCTCAAGGGCATCCGCGGCCTGAACAGCCCCGTCGACAACCTCTACATCCGCGATCAGGTCGGCCGGAATTCGGACGCGCTGTACCCGCGGGAGATCTACATCGACGGGGCGGAGATGCTGAACGCCGCGCGAAACAACGCCAGCGTGATCAGCAGCAAGAACGTGTACATCACGGGCGGGCGCTTCAACGGCGCGAACGGCTCGAACCCCGAGGCGGGTATCGACATCGAACCGAACACCAGTGACACATACGGGAACAACGGGGTGTACCTGACGAACGTGGAGACGTCGAACAACCGGGGCGGGGGCGTGGACGTGGCGGGGCACCACAACCAGAACATCGTGGTGAAAAACCACGTGGCGAACAGCAACGGCACGGCCTTCTTCGCCATGCCCGACGGCGGCGCCATCCAAGTTGACGGCCTCACCGGCCGGGATTACAAGTTCAATCCCGTCGCGTCCGGCCGGAACGGCTTCATTTCACTCGTCCCCGGGGGCCGCTCTGGCGCGCGGGTGACCCTGCAGAACGTGACGCTGACCGGCATCGACTCGACCCTGCCGGGCGTGCACCAGAACTATGACGGGGCCGTGACGATCCACGACACGCAGATCAACCAGTACACCGGCACGCGCCCGGTCGTGGAAGCCAGGCCTGCCGACATCTACAACATCTACCGCGACGGCGTCAAAATCCGCTGAGGTTCACTCCTCACCCGGCCAGACTGGCGGGTGGGGTGGGCGACGTGGGCGGCAGGGGTTCGAGCGTCTCCCCGTTGAGGAGCGCGGCGAACTCCTCGCCCGTCAGGGTCTCGCGGGTCAGGAGGACCTGCACGATCTCATGCACGCGGTGCAGGTGCTCGCCGACGAGATTCACGGCCCGCGTGTACGCCGCGTCGATGAGACCCTTGATCTCATCATCGATCTGCGCGGCGGTCCCCTCGCTCATGGGGAGCATCTGGGGCCCGCCCCCCAGGTACGAGCCCTGGTCGCTGGCGTGCGCGACCTTCCCAAGGCGTTCACTCATGCCCCACTCGGTCACCATGCGCCGCGCGATGCCCGTGGCCTGCTGGAAGTCATTCTGCGCGCCGGTGGTGATCTCGCCGAATACGACGTCCTCGGCAGCGCGCCCGGCCAGCGCGACGGCGATCATGTCCTCCAGGGCGGGCTGCGTGACGTGCAGGCGGTCGTCCGCGTCGGGCATCATGTACCCGGCGGCGCGGCCCCGCGGCACGACCGTGAGTTTCGCCACGCGGTTGGCGTACGGGAGGAGCTGGGCGGCGAGGGCGTGGCCGACCTCGTGGTAGGCGGTGACCTTGCGGTCCGCTT